>JACMIS010000632.1 GCA_014381035.1 Armatimonadota bacterium | reverse complement strand
GCCCCTGGACATCGGCAAACAGGCGACCCAGTACCGCAACGAAACCGGCTGGTTCGGCGACAAGGCGTTCACCTTTAACGGCTTACCGTCCGGGACGCAGACGTTCGCCGGAGTGCGATACCGAATCTACGACTTTCCGACTTCGCCCGTGCCGACGGCGATCATGCTTAAAGGAGATGGGATTCCCGGAAATCTGCCGGAATCCGTGACCGGCATCCCGGTCAACAAAAAAGCGGATGCACTATTCTTCCTGCACACCGCGCGGATCGACGGTCGCCGCAACGACCAGGAGCGGCGTGAAAACAAGCGATTCGAAATGGCGCGATACGTCGTGCATTACGCCGATGGCGAGACGGCTACGGTACCGGTCTACGCCGAGATAGACATTGACGATTACAAACAGGAAGGCGAGCCGCGCTTGATCCCCGGCGCGCAAACGGCGTGGACCCGCGCCTACCCCGGCACTCCGTTTACCGCCGTCGCTTACCAGAAGCAGTGGAACAATCCGCGCCCGGACGTGACGATAACATCGGTGGATCTGGAATACGGCAAGGATCGGCGCGGAGTACCGGTGCTTCTCGCGCTCACGGCGGCGGAGGCGAAGTGAAAACGGAGCCACGATTGCGTCTGGTTACGCGGGCGGATGATGCCGGGTCCGTTGCCGAGGCGAACTGGGGCGTCCGCGAGTGTGTCGAGGCTGGGACCGTGCGGAACGTATCGTTGATGGCGACCGGATTCGCTCTGGGTGAAGCGGCGCATCATTTGCGGCGGGAAACGCTCACCCAACGGGGCGATGTCGCGGTCGGGCTACATGTCTGCCTGAATGCCGAGTGGGAACGGTTCCCGTTTCGCCCGGTACTCCCGCCGGAGAAAGTCCCGACGCTCGTCACGGACGCCGGACATTTCCTGCCCATGCCGGGTGACCTCAAAGCGCGGGGATTTTCCGTGGACGAGGCGATGGCGGAAGTCGCGGCGCAGTGCGAGTTACTACGACGCATGGGATTTGAACTGTCATACCTGGATGAACATTGCAATGTCGGGTGGACATCCGCGGAACTGGTTGAGCGTCTCGCCGCGTTTGCACGGAGCGAAGGGTTGATCTACGCGACACGTCTGTTGCCGGGTTTGCCGGGAGCCGGGCTGGATTTCGCCGACCGGGTGTCCCATGCGCCGCCCGGCGATTATCTGTTAGTCTCGCACCCGGTTGTCGTGACACCGCACGGTCTGTCACAGTATTTTCAACTCAAAGGCGAGCCACCCGACGGTTCGGTCGCCCGTGAGCGTGATGCAGAGCGGAAAGCGTTGTGCCAGCCCGGTCTGGTCCAGCAACTATCCAGTGCGGGCGCAATGCTCGCTTCATATACGGAGATTTATACTCAATGAGGATTACATTTCTAACTGCCTGTGCTCTGTCGCTCGCCACCCTGACGGGTTGTGTTCAAGCCGCCGAACCCCGGCAAGCCGTCGCCAAACCGGCGACCGAGCAGGAATCCCTTGCCGGACGCGGTAGCGGATATGTTTGGTGGGAAGGCGAAACGCCGAGTGCGACCAACTTTCCTCCCGGTAAACCGTTCGGTCCGGATGGCGACACAGAAACCGCCATACTGTCCGGCGGGAACTGGATCGCGACCACCGGCGACCGTTCGGAAACGCTGTTTCTGGAGTATCAGATCACGGTGCCGAAGGCGGGCGGTTACGACCTGTATGTACGCAAGTTCTGGCAACACGGACCGTTCCGCTGGCGTATCGGGGCTACCGGTGCCTGGCACGAAGTCCGGGAAGCCGCGCTTTTAGACGACGCGTTTATCCGGCAGTTTGTCGGTGCGAACTGGGTGAGTGCCGGTAGCGAAACCGTCGCGGCGGGCAAGCAAACCGTGCGCATCGAACTGCTCGACAAAAAAGGCGCGGCGGCGTTCGACGCTTTCGTCTTGACCGCCGAACCGTTCACGGCGCGGGGCAAACTCAAACCGGGTGAGAAGTACAATCGGACCGAACTGGGCTGGTTCGCGTGGGAGCCGGACGCGGATGCATTTTCGGGGTCGCCGATTGATCTGCGCGGTTTGAATGAGACCGAAGCCGGAGCGACGGGACGGATCGTTGTCAAGGGCGAAGGGTTCGCGCACGACAAGAGCGGGAAAGGGGAACGCTTCTGGGCGGTGAACGCTGGCGGCGATTTCCTGAATCTCCCCCCGGCACAGATGGATTATCTGGCGCGTCACTTATCCAAATACGGCGTGAACATGGTCCGGCTGCACGGCGGCATGTGGAAAGACTCCGATTTCCGCGAACCGGATATGGCGAAAATAGACAAACTGCAACGGTTCGTCGCCGCGATGAAAAAACAAGGCGTTTACACCTCGATTTCGATGTATTTCCCGCTCTGGCTCAAACCGACCGGAATCCCCGGTTATAACGGCGACAAGAACCCGTTCGCGCTCCTGTTCTTCAACGACGATTTTCAAAAGGTATATCGCGGCTGGTGGAAAGCGATCCTGACCACGAAGTCGCCGTACTCCGGGATGACGTTCGCCGAAGATCCGGCGGTCGCGTTCGCGGAACTCGTCAACGAGGATAGCAATCTGTTCTGGACATTCACGCCGTATCAAAACATCCCCGCCGAGCAGATGCCGATAATCGAAAAGCAGTTTGGGGATTGGTTAGCGAAAAAATACGGTGGTGTGGATAAGGCTTTCACGGCGTGGGGCGGGAGCGGTCAGCGCGGTGATGATGCCAATGCGGGACGCGCCGGGTTCATGCCCTTGTACGACGTATTCAACAAGCGCGATGCCCGTTCCCAGGATACAGCCCGCTTCCTCGCCGAGAATCAAGCGCAGTTTTTCTCGGAGACCGCCAAATATCTGAAAAGCGAGTTGGGCTATAAAGGTTTAGTGTACGGATCGAACTGGATCACGGCGGATTCGCAACGCCTCGGACCGCTCGATAAACTCTCGAACATCGGCTCCGGTCTCGATTTTCTGGACCGTCACGGCTATTTCGACACATTCCACGAAGGCGAACGCGCCGGATACTCGCTCAACAACGGCGAAAAGTACGACGACCGAACTGCGCTTACCTTTCAAGCGGCGAAACGCGCCGAGGGGCAGTCGTTCAACATGCCGCTGATGGACCTCCGCCACAACGACCTGCCGAGCATTATCACCGAAATCAACTACCCGATGCCGAACCGCTTCCGCGCCGAGCAGCCGCTCCTGAATGCCGCGTACGGTTCCCTGCAAGGATCGGACGGTATTTTCCACTTCGCGCTGAGCGGTCCGACGTGGCAGGGGACGCACGGGAAGTTCGATCTGCAAACCCCGGCGACGTTCGGGCAGTTCCCGGCGGCGGCGTTGATCTATCGCAAAGGGATGGTCGCGCCCGGTCCGAAAGTCGTTACGTCGGTGCTGAAAATGGACGATCTGTACGCCCTGAACGGTGCCCCGGTGCAAGCCCCGATGAACCTGGAAGCGTTCCGCGCCAAAGACATACCGCCCGGACAGGCGGTGCCGGTGGCGAAGGTGGACAGCATCGACCCGCTCGCGTTCCTGGTCGGCAAAGTCGGCTTGACGTTCGACGCGACTGGCACCGCGAAATCCTCGGTCGTAGACCTGACCAAGTTCATCGACAAAAACAAAAAAGTGGTACGTTCGGCGACCGGCGAACTTGCCTGGAACTACGCGGACGGGCGCATGGTCGTAAACACGAAACAGGCGCAGGGTGTGACCGGCTTCCTGTCGAAGGGGGGCAAGGTCACGCTCGGCGATGTTTCGATCCTGTCGCCGCTCGAGTACGGCACTGTTCTCGTCGTCGCTTTGGATGAAAAGCCGATTGCAACTTCGGGGAAACTGCTCCTGCAGGTGATGACCGAGGACAAGAACTACGGCTGGCAGACGGAAGGCGAACCGGACGGCGTCCGCACGATCAAAAACATCGGGACCGCCCCGATCCTGGTCAAAAACATCGGCGGCACGGTGTCGCTGTCCCGCGCCGACGCCGCGAGCCTGACAGTGACAGCGTTGGACGCGAACGGCTACAAGACAAACAAAGTCGGCACGGCGAAGTTGATCAACCTGCTCCCGAACGCTCTGTACTACGTGATCGAGAAGAAATAGAGGTAAATGGTATAATTCGCCGGGAGTACGCGATATGGCACTTAGTTTCTCGGGGGCGACGCTGAAACAGGCGATGGACCTTATCCCGGCGGGAGATTTCATACCCTGGCAGTTGAACGTACCGCCGCTCCCGGCGAGCGATGTTCTTACAGCGAGTTTACAACGGATTCAGGTTTTCGACCTTAAAAATTCGGAGGCGGCAAAAAGCCTGCTCATCGACTTGCTGTTCACCGAAATCGCGCCGCTCCACCCGCCGCTAAAGATATGGAAAACCGAGCCGTTGGTTAGCGATGTCGCGGCTGGCGTCGCGGATTACCTGTTCGCACCGAAAAAGGCGTTCTTAGTTACCCCACTCCTGTGCGTCGCGGAAGCGAAGCGCGACAATTTCGTACAGGGGGAGGCACAGTGTGTCGCCGAGATGGTTGCCTGCCGCTGGATCAACAAGCGCGATGACTTGTCGTTAGATGTTTATGGCATCGTGTCGAACGGTCAGGAGTGGGTGTTCTATCGACTGACTGCCGCCGACGAAATATTCGTGACCGACACCTACTCCCTGCGCGATCTGCCGGAACTCCTCGGGGTGTTGGACCAAGTTTGCGCCGCATGTGCAAAGAACGCGCAATTGTCTGAAAAAACGGGTTCATAGACGGGAAGGGAAGCGATGCGAACACCAGCGTTGATGCTCACTTTCGCGGCGGCGGTCGCGATCCTCGGGTTGTGTCAGGGTTGCCAGCGGGCGGGGGCGGATGGCAGCGGCGGTAAAAGCACGGCACCGCCGCCGCTGATCACCGTT
>JACMIS010000631.1 GCA_014381035.1 Armatimonadota bacterium | reverse complement strand
TATGTTCCGGACATCAAGTCGCTGGATACGTATGTCAAGCACGGCGGCTACGAATCGTTCAAAAAAGCCCTCGCGATGGAACCGGACGCCGTGATCAACGAGATCAAAGTTTCCGGGCTTCGTGGGCGCGGCGGGGCGGGCTTCCCGACGCATATCAAGTGGTCCGCAGTCCCGAAAAACCGCGACGTGGAACATTACCTCGTCATCAATGCCGACGAGGGCGAACCGGGCACCGCGAAAGACCGCGACCTGATGAACTTCCACCCGCACCTTCTGGTGGAAGGGTGCCTTGCTTCGATGGTCGCGCTCCGGGCGTCGAAATGCTACATTTACATTCGCGGCGAATACATCGCGCCGTGGAAATCGGTACAGCGTGCGATCAACGAAGCGTATAAGGCGGGCTACTGCGGCAAGAACGTCCTCGGGTCGGGGATTGATTTCGATATTTATACGCACCTGGGCGCGGGATCGTATGAGTGCGGCGAAGAGTCCGCCCTGATGTCGAGTTTGATGGGCGAGCGCGGGATGCCGCGCTTGAAGCCGCCCGCCGCGCCGCTCCCGATGATCTCCGGCGCGTGGCAACGCCCGACCGTGGTCAACAACGTGGAAACCGTCGCGACCGTGGTTCCGATCCTGGAAATGGGCGGCGAGGCGTACAGCAAGATCGGCTACGGGTCGCCGCGCTCCCGCGGGACGAAATTGTTCTCGATCTCCGGGCATGTCAACAAGCCGGGCGTCTACGAAATAGTTCTCGGGACACCGTTCCGCGAAGTGCTGGACATTGCGGGCGGCGTGACGGGCGGACTGGAAAACCTGAAGACGTATATCCCCGGCGGCTCCTCGATGGGATTCGCGCCACCGGAGCCACTGGATTATCCGTTCGATTACGAGGGGATTCCGGCTTCGACCAAAACGCTCGGCTTGGGTTCGGGCGGCTTGATTATTTTTGATAAAAGTACCTCTATTGTACCGATCACCCAGCGCCTCGTGGATTTTTATCACCACGAATCGTGCGGCAAGTGTACGCCGTGCCGCGAGGGGCTGAACTGGTTGCACAAGATTTATGCAAGAATCATGCAGGGCGGCGGGCGCGAGGCAGATCTGGATCTGATCTGGGACATCTGCGACAACATTCGCGGCAAGTCGTTCTGCGCGCTGGGCGAAGGCGCGATCTGGCCCGTGATGACGAGTCTTACCCTGTTCCGCGACGAATACCTGTCTTACATCAAAACAGGCAAGGATCTGGTCATGGGGTAACTGCCAAACGTGATTGTCAAGTGAGGTAACAGTTATGGCGACAATGGTAACTACCGACGAACGAATAGAACACATTGAACAAATGTTGCAAACGTTTTTAGAGCCAACCAAAGACGCTAAAGATGTTCGGGCGCGAATCGATGCAACATTCGCGGAGATTGACCGCGTTCGCGAATCCATTGCGACAAATCGGGAACGCGCCCGAGTGTTGGCTGAAGCAACGAAAGCCAACTTTGTTCAGATTGATTCGGTGTTGGCGCATCTTACGGTGACGAAATAATGGAATGGTTTTGGGACAAAGCGAACAAAGTTCTGTCCATCACACAGGACATTGACCGTTTACAAAAGGACGTTGCCGAAATCCAGGCTGATTTGCAAAAACGGTCGGATAAGGTAGGTCTTCTCGCCGTCGCACAATTGACCGAGCAAGAGCGGCAACGGTCAGAACGCGAGAAGGCGGAAGCATGGCGTCAGATGATGGAAGCGCGGGCGAACAGCGAAGCGCAAGTCCTCACACTCCGCTTGGAACTTGCCTTGTCACGATTAGGCACGGCACTGCCGAGCGTGACCACAAACACGGCGACCGGGCAAATCTCCGGTGCCAGTAGCGAATAGAAATTAACCAGAACCGTGGCAGAAGAAATCAAAAAAACAGACAACGGCGAGATTCGCGGGGCGCAGACCAACCCGGTCGAGCCTGCGAACGCCCCCGAAACCGGGGCGGCGGCGCAAATGACGATTGGCGAGAACTCGGCACGTTCGGGGAACGCCGATCCTGCCAACACGCCCGGCGGCGCGGCGACTCTGGAAAAGGCGGCGAAAGAAGCCGGTACCGAATCCGCGAAACCGGCGGCGTCCTCGACGCAAGCCGGGGGCGGCGCGGTAAACACCGGCGACGCGGGCGCGGCGGCGAGCACGGGCACGAACGCGCCCCGCGACAAAGCCCCGCTCGAAAAGCAGGACGCCAAAACGGTCGAGACGCAACACGCGCAGGCGGCGGCGGCGGGCGTCGAAATGTTCAACGTGACTGTGGATGGCGTCGCGGTGCAGGTTCCGAAGGGGACGCTGGCGATAGAGGCGTGCTTCCGCGCCGGTGCCGACGTGCCGTATTTCTGCTACCACCCGCGCCTGACGTCGGTCGGGGCGTGCCGGATGTGTATCGTGTCCATCGAACTCGAACAGTTCGGGGCGCGGCGGGCGGCGAACCTGGCGTCGTGTACGATTCCCATCGCGCAGGATAATATCGTCATCCAGACGCAAACGCCGGACGTGAAAAAAGCGCAGAACGGTATTTTAGAGTTTCTTCTGGCGAACCACCCCTTAGACTGCCCGGTCTGTGACCGGGGCGGCGAATGCCCGCTCCAGAACATGACGATCACCTACGGTCCGCCGGTCTCGCGCTTCATCGAGGAAAAGCGACACTATATCAAGGCGTTGCCCTTGTCAGACTATGTGATTCTGGACCGGGAACGTTGTATCCAGTGTATGCGCTGTACGCGCTTCACGGAGGAGATCGCGGGCGACGGGCAACTGTCGCTGATCAACCGGGGCGCGAACACCGAGATCGGGACGTTCTACGGGCAGGAGTTCACGTCGAATTTTTCCGGTAACACGATTGAGATCTGCCCGGTCGGGGCGTTGACTTCGCGCTCGTATCGGTTCGCGGGGCGTCCGTGGGAAATCAAGTCCACGGACTCGGTCTGCGCGGCGTGCGGGAACGGTTGCAACGTCGCGGTACAGACCCGTCTCGGCGAATTGGTGCGCGTGAACGGGCGTACGAACGAGGACATCAACGAGGAGTGGACGTGCGACCGGGGCAAGTTCGGGCAGTATTATGTCAACGATCCGAACCGCCTGACGAAACCGCTGATCAAGACCGACGATGGCTTCGAGGAAATCACGTGGGACGAAGCCCTGCGCATCGTCGCCGACAAGATTCGTGGCGTCAAGACGGAGTTCGGACCGGACGCCATCGCGGCTATCGGTTCGGCGACGGCGACGCTGGAAGAGAACTATCTCCTGTCGCGCTTGATGCGGGCGCAGATCGGGACGAACAACATTGACTATCGCTTGTCGCCGACGCCGCTGATTCCGATGCAGACCGGGATCGCCGACATCGAAAACTTCGCCACTATCGCGTCGGTCGGGTTTGAGAGTCTCGACTTCGACCAGCCCATCGTCTTTTTGCGCGTCAACAAAGCGGTGAGCAAAAACAGCGCGAAATGGCTCAAGGCACAGACCGTGGATGGCGACATCGAGTCCGCGCTCCGAGCAGGCGGCGACAAGGCGGTTTTGCTTGTCGCGCACAACGTGCCCGAGGCGCAACTCGAACGGGCGATTGCCTTGTGCCGCGAAACCGGCGCGAAACTCAACGTATTACTGCCCGACGCGAACTCCTGGGGCGCGGCGAAGGCGGGCGCGTTGCCCGATCAGCTACAGGGCGGTTTCCCGGTGAGCGACGCGGCATCACGCGAACGGTTCGGCGGTTCCTGGAACGCGACGCTTCCGGAACGCGCCGGACGCACGATGAACGGATTCCTTACGGAAGCAGAATCGGGCGCGGTAAAAATGCTCTATATCATGGGCAGCGACCCGGCGACGAAATTTGTGGATACCGATCTTGCCACGCGTGCATTGGATTCGGCGTCGTTTGTGGTAGTCTCGGATATGTTCCTGACGGAAACGGCGAAGCGGGCGGACATCGTCCTCCCGGCGTGTTCGTTCGCGGAGAAGGACGGGACGCTGGTGAATATCGAGGGGCGTGAGCAAAAGATCCGGGAAGCCCTGCGACCGAAGGGCGATTCGCGCCCCGACTGGCGCATCCTGGTGGACCTGATGGCGCGGCTCGGGACGCCGGTCCCGTATTTCAGCGCGCGCGACATCTACCGCGAATACGCCCGCACCCTACCGAAGTAGACGGATTTGGTTTCAGCCACAAAGTACACAAAGGTTTTTAAGGGTTGGGCTTGTCGAACGAGTGCCGTCTCCCGCCTAACGAGCGGGGCAAAAATTTAAAAAACCTTTGTGTTCTTCTCAGCCTTTGCGCCCTTTGTGGCTGAAACAAACAATAAAAGTATGGATTTTGTAAACAGCGATATTTGGCGGGATCTTTTCGTCCTACCCGGAAATCAGATACCGGTCTGGGCGGAAGTCGTGCGCTCGGTTCTGCGCCTGGTCATCGGCGTGCTGGGTGCGCTCGGCACGGTGCCGGTCTTGGTCTGGGCGGAACGGCGACTGCTGGCACTCGCGCAAGGACGACTCGGACCGAACCGCGTGGGACCGTTCGGTTTGCTACAACCGTTCGCCGACGCCCTGAAGTTGATGCTGAAAGAGGACATCACGCCGACCAACGTCGACAAAACGCTGTACTATATCGCGCCGATTGTCGCGCTCGTGCCGGTGATCATGTCGGTGACAGTGCTCCCGTGGAACGCCTCGAACGATTGGGGCTCAGTCGCGCCGGGCTTGAACATCGGAATCCTGTTTTTACTTGCCGTGGCGTCTATCGAAGTGTACGGCGTGATTCTGGCGGGCTGGTCGTCGAACAACAAATATTCGCTTCTGGGCGGGTTGCGGGCGGCGTCTCAGGTGATTTCCTACGAACTGGGCTTGGGACTCGCCGTGATCTGCGTCGTGCTGATGACCGGATCGCTCGGAACGCAGGACATCGTGCGTGGCTATGTATCCGACCCGAACGGTGCTCGACTCATCCCTGCCGTCGGGAGTGAGTTTGCGAACGGGCAGGCGGTGATGGTGGTCAAGCAGATCGCCGGGTCGCACTACACGATGCTCGAACACCAGGCGCAGTCCGGGTTCTGGGATTGGAACTTCCTGCGTTTGTTCCCGCTCGGCATGATCGCCGCGTTCGTGTATATGGTCTCCATGATCGCGGAAACGAACCGTGCGCCGTTCGACCTGCCGGAAGCGGAGACCGAACTGGTCGCGGGGTTCCACACCGAGTATTCGTCGTTCAAGTTCGCGATGTTCTTCATGGGCGAGTACGCAAACATGTTGATCGTTTCCGCGATCTGTGTCACGCTGTTTTTCGGCGGCTACCTCGCGCCGTTCGGGTTCCTCTCGCAGATCCCGGCGTCGTTCGCACAGGCAGCCCCGGAACTGGTGAACGTCATCAATCACGCCGTGATCGCGCCGTTCTGGTTCGTGTCGAAACTGGCGATCCTGATCGGGTTCTTTATCCTGGTTCGCGCCTCGTATCCGCGCCTCCGGTACGACATGTTGATGCGCTTCGGCTGGAAATTCCTGCTCCCGACCGCGCTGGTGAATGTGTTTTTGATCGCGCTTTCGATGGCATTGCAACAGCAGTTCCAGTCGCTCCCGGCGGGCAAATTTCTGGGGCACGCTCTCGCCGTGGTTACGGGGCTTGTCATTGTCGGTCTCGTGATCAACGGCGTACGTCTCGGCTACAACGAGCGACACAAGGACGAGATCGCGCCGCCGCTCCCCGGAAACGGTGCGCTCGCGATCACCGACGCATTTTATGACGCGAACCGACAGATCACGCCGATCCGCCGCCCATCCACCGTAACGGTGACGGAGCGAGGAAAACCGGCGACGGAGATTTAAGGATCGGGAATATCCCCTCCTCGATAGGTGAAAAAATTATGGCTGATTTTTGGGCTGATGTTAAACAGATAGCGAAAGAGGTCGTCGCGCCGTTCAAGGGGTTGGCGACCGTTACGGGCAAATTAGTCGAGCAGAAGACGGTCATATCGTACCCGGAGTTCCGCCGCCCGATGGGCGTTCGCGCCCGCTGGCGGCATGTTTTGAACCGCTATGACAACGGGATGGAAAAGTGCATCGGCTGTTCGCTCTGTGCCGGAGCCTGCCCCGCGAACGCGATTTTAGTGGTTGCGGATGAGAACACGGAAGCCGCGCGGTATTCGCCGGGCGAGCGGTACGCGGTGCGCTACGAGATCAACATGATCCGCTGTATCTATTGCGGGTTCTGCCAGGAGGCGTGTCCGACCGGCGCGGTCGAACTCAAGGACCAGTACGAACTGTCGGAAGACAACCGTGCCGCGCTGATTTACACGAAGGAAATGTTACTCGTCCCCGACCCGAATCGGGAGAGAGTAGATTAGCGGTTAGTGATGAGTGGACAGTGCTTTCCGGGAGAACGGGACGATCAGGATAACTGATCACTGGTCACTAACCACTTACCACTGACCCACCCGTTGACAAACCGGGTGCTACCGATTACACTCTGACGTTGGGGCGGTGGGTCGCCTCGAAGGATATTCGCGTTACGTTATGCCGTCACTGGAACTTATTCAGGCGTTTCTCGCGCCGCAAGTGCTACTATTCCTGACCTTCGGGTTCGGCGCACTTGCCACCGCGCTTACTATGCTACTGCACCCTAATCCGGTGCGGGCGGCACTTTTTCTGGTGCTGAACCTCTTCTGTGTCGCGGTCCTGTATCTGCTCCTGAACGCGTACTTTCTGGCGGCGGTGCAAGTCGTGGTCTACGCCGGGGCGATCATGGTCTTGTTCCTGTTCGTGATCATGCTCCTGAATCTCGGATCGCCCGACCGAACGGTAGATCGGTTACGTTCTCAACAGCCGCTCGCCGCGCTTGCCGGTCTGGTTCTCGCCGGGGCGGTCGCGATCACACTGGTGCGTACCATGCCGCTCCCGAAACTGGACGCGGAAGGAAATCCACCGCAATTGAAGCGACCCGTCGTTTCAAAATCACGAATGAGTATACAGGTTGATGGTGGTTTGCCGAGTAACCCTCAGATGGCTCGTGCCGCCGGTGGTG
>JACMIS010000630.1 GCA_014381035.1 Armatimonadota bacterium | reverse complement strand
TGGCGGGAGTCACATTCGGCGCGAGATGCGCGGCGTCAATCGTCAGGGGTATATTCGGCATACAAGTTTCCTTTGCGTGAAAGAAGATTCGGCAACAGTGTACCTGAATCCCGTGAGCGAATTTTATCGCCCCCGTTTACCTCTACAAACGAAACGGTGCCTTTACCGCCCTCGTGTCGCGCTCACATAGAACGCATTTTTCGCATACGTGACGGCGTAACTTCCTGACTTGCCGAGCGCGATTCCCGTGATCGTGCTCGTCCCATCATCAATCGTCGTCAGCGCGTTGAACAATCCGTCCGGAACACCGACGACGTAAGCACCATTTACATTGACGGTGATCGCCCAGGAGCTGCTCGACCCGATAGCGACGCGTGAAATCGTCTGCCCTGCGGTCAGGGAATCCAGCATCCGGTTTCGCATCGCGGTCGGTATATTCGCGCTATAGACAGTATTCTTGTTCACGACGATCACCCAGCTACCGTTTGCGCCGATGGCGAGGCTGGTGACCGCGACACCACTGGTGTTCCCGATTTGCACCAACTGATCGAACATCGCAGTCGGTATCCCCTCTGCCCGGATCGTGTTGGTATTACTGACGACCACCCAGCCATCGTTCGGAGCAAACGCGACGGCGTTGATAGGCGCGTTTATCGCAGTCCGCTCGGTCAAATAATCCCGGCAGGATTGCGGGATCCCGGTCGCCTTCCACCGGTAGCTATCATAGATCACCACCCAGGCATCATCACTGCCGCGCAACACAACATCATTGATCGTGTTATCGTTCTGGTTCAACGTCGCCAGTGCCGCACCCAATTTTTCCTCCGTAGGAGAAGGTGAGGGTGTCGGGGTGGGAGTTGGTGTAGGTGTCGGAGTCGGCGAAGGGGTGGGCGTCGGCGAAGGGGTGGGCGTCGGGGACGCGCCCGGTGAGGGGCTGACATCCGGAGACGGACTGGGACCAGGTGAGGGGCTGACACCCGGCGAAGGGCTTACATCGGGGCTTGGTGTCACACTCGGCGATGGCGTCGGCGTGGGAGCCTGGGTCGGGGCAGGCGTCGGCGTCGGATCGGGGTCAGATTTGCTCCCGCCGCCCCCGCAGCCGACGACGATGGTGACGCTCAATGCCAGTAACGGCACCACAGAAAAACGACGGGAAACACTGAAGTTGTGTTGCATAGTTAAACCTCGGAAAAGTTCAGATTAAAAAGGGGATGTTGCCACTGCCTGTCTAACGTTAGATATACGACGATGCTATCGCTTACTTATGAAAATTTAATAAAAGCAAACGACACTGGATCAGATTATTTCCTCTATTTTTTGTTCTACTTGTTCGGGGTTGTCTACCGAACCGGCGGAACCTAATCCCAGAACGAAACGATCCCTTCCTCATTGGCGCGACGGGTCATCCGGCTTAGTTTTGCAGCAGTTCGCGGAAAGTGGTTTATCTCCGCCCAGTCCGTGAGAACGCGGAGCAACTTCGATAACCGTTCCTGCGTCCCTCCGATGCGCGGCAACACTTTTTGCACCCACTGAAAATCGAGCGCGACGTTGAAACTATCTTCCGCCGCGCCTCCTTCGATCAGAAGGGTCGAACCATCCGGTGCGAACGAATGGGCGATATAGCGCAACGATTCGTCACGCACCCGATACCCGAACGCGAATCCACCCTCGATTAGCAGATCACTCAGCCCGGCAAGACACTCATAAAACCGCTCGACGTAACGCGGTGACACGAGCGCGAGCCGCCCCTCTGCCTCGGCAACGGTCTCAACGCCCCCCCCGAGAAAAAGTCGTTCGCGATCACCGGGAGCGATTTCCGGGAGCGATGTGGGCGATGTCGCCTGCGTCGTCGTTTGCTGGAAACGCACTTCCCCAAACTCTATGACATTTGCCCGGTCCAAAACCTTCAAACCGAATGGGTGTGTGCCTTCCTCGACGTTGACGGTACCGGACAGGAATAGATTTCGCGGCAGTGTGACCGCGTCGAAGGTTCCGGCGAGGGGGATCTCGCGACCGCGTGCTTCCATCGCCGATAATACATCCGCAAGATAGTGCTCGGCACGGGCAAGGTTCATTTCGTCGAGACAAACGAAATACGACCGGTCGCGGTTCTCGGCGCGTCCGGCTTCTTTGAGCAGATCGAGAAACGGTGTCCCGATGTAGTTCCCGGTCAACGCGTTATGATAGCCAAGAAGCGGCGACGGGTCCGACCAGTCCGGGCGCACGGGAAGGAGACGGTATCGCGAACGCGGGTTACCAGTAATGCCCTCGGCGAACAGTTCGGTCAGGCGTGTTTTGCCGGTTCCCGAAAGTCCGGCAAGAATCACGAACGGTTTGGTCTTGTGGCACAGGTAGTAGTTCCGTATCGCAAGCGGTGGATAGGTCAACCCTTGCGACGCGGCGAACGCCTCCAGGTATCGTAGCAACCCGGCTTCGGTCGCGTCGGGGTTTGGTGCAACGCCATACGCCTCTTCGCTCTCCCGCACGGCGTTTGCCAGCGTCCCGCGTTTCCGGCGAGTCGTCCCTTTCGGCATCTCGCGGGCATGACGCAAAACGGCGTCGAAGTCGGCGAAATCGGGCAAGCTCATCGCGTTACGTGCGGTGTCGAGCAAAACGAAACGCGTAAGTAACGACGTTGTCTGCACGTCGCCTGTTTCACCGTATCGTTCCTGCGCCAATAGCCGAGCCGCCCGTTTTTGCTCCGAGGTCGCCGACAAAAAACCCATTGCTTCCCGTGTCACAAATGGGTATCTGTCCGGGTATGCCGTAAAGAGTAGTTGCGACGCCGTGAGTGCGCCAACGCCGCGCACGGTTTGCAGGAAATCAGAAAGCCGTTCCCCAAGCAGTGCATCGCCGAAAAGAAGCGCGTGGAGGGCGCGGGCGAATGCATCGGTCTCCCGCGTGCGGTTCACGGCGACGTTCGGGGCGAAAGCGCGGGCAAGGCGTAAAATCGGCACGGCATCCGTGCCGACCGGAGAGTTTAGAGCACGGAAACGATCCCGCGCATGAGCGGCTTGTTCCAGCACGTTTTGATACTGCGCCCGCTCGCCGAGATAATCCAGTCGCCGTTCCCCTTCTTGCCACCATGCCTTCGCAGAATGTAAAGCGTTCTTTTGCTCGGACGACAGCGACAGTGCGTCGTTAGGGTTTGATTTCGCCATCGGTTCGTTGACTATCGAGAAACGTCTGCCACAGCGGGTTCGGGGTCCAGATGCGGTGCATATCCGCTCGTGCCTCCGGCTCGGGGATTCCCTCGCGCAACGACCGATACAGGTACATAAACGCGGACACACGCATATTCGCGATACAGTGGACGAATAGTTTTTCGCGTCCTTTGCGCTCGTCCATCACCGCGAAGAAACGGCTCAAATCCGTCGCCTTCGGGTCTTGCCAGCGCACTGGAATGGACACATAACAAAGTCCTAAATCCTCGACAATCAAATCCTCGTCGGGAAGCGCACCGGTCGAATTGGAGGGCGCAAGGTTGACTATGGTCTCAAAACCGGCATCGCGCACGAGGGCAAACTGTGCTTCGGTCGGCTGCCCGGCTGTCCCTAACTGTTCGGAGAACGGTAGGAATGCATAGAGGGGACGCAGTGCGGGAAAGAGTGTCGCAGATGGGGGCATGAATCGCAGACGTA
>JACMIS010000629.1 GCA_014381035.1 Armatimonadota bacterium | reverse complement strand
TGGGTTTTTAACGGTGCCGATAGCTTCGGGTTCTTCCGGCCCGGCTCCCCTCTCCGGCGGAGCGGGGGAGGGATTGTGGGTGGGGGCACTCGTCAAATCAGTCAACAGCATCTCCTTCGAATCTTTCTATGCCGGGCATACCGGTCTTCACGACAGCCAGACCGGCAAGCGTGACACACGCCGCCCCGACGATGGAACTTTTTTTGCCCATTTTGGCGGCGACAATCGGCGTATCACGGAAGATCGGCAGGGCATGTTCGGCGAACATGTTGCGGGCTGGGTCCAGAAGCAAATCGCCGAGTTCGGCAAGCCCGCCGCCGATCACGAATCGTTCGGTGTCCAGAATATTGGCGAGCGACGCGAGACCGATGCCTAAATCGTGTCCTAAGGCTCGAACTGCTTCCCCCGCATCGCTTTCCGGGTTATGCTTTGCCGCTTGTCCCACGGCAAACCCGGTAACCGGCTCGTCGAGCGATACTTTCCCCGATGCACCGAACCGGCTGGAAGATTGTGCATGAAATCGGTACTGACTCGCTAATCGGTCGCCATTTGTCACATCTTCCAGCCGGTAATAAGAGCCATTCTCTAAATCAGCGAACAACATATGCCCGAGCTCACCGCCGGTGCCGCGCTTACCCCGGTGCAGTTTGCCGCTCGTGACAATCGCCCCGCCGACGCCGGTTCCCAGCGCGACGAAAACCGCGTCGTTCGCCCCGCGTCCCGCGCCGAATCGGTACTCGCCGAGCGCGAACGCGTTCACATCGTTGTCGGCGAACGCGGGAACGTGGAAGGCTTCGGCGAACGCTTCGGCGAGTCGCGTTCCCGCCCAACCGGGCAAAATATCGGTCGCGGAAAGCACGACGCCGGTGCGGTGATCTATCTGCCCGCCCGCCCCGATGCCGACGGCTTCGATAGCGACATTTGCCGCTTCGGCGACGCGCTTTGCGTGCGCGAGGGCGCGGGCAAGGATCGCGGGACCGCCCTCGGAGGCGTTCGTCGGGGTGCGGTCCGAATGCAGAACCGCGCCGGTCTCGCTATTGACCACACCCGCCGCGATCTTCGTCCCGCCGATGTCCACGCCTAACACCATCATTCGCCGCGCACCGCCCTGGCGAATCGCGCCGTGATCTGTTGCGGACGCGTGATCGCCCCGCCGACAACTACCGCGAACGCGCCCACGTCCAGAGCCTGCCGCGCCTGCTCCGGCGTGTGAATCCGCCCCTCCGCGATCACCGGGACCGGCAATTCCAGAGCCATCAACCGCTCAAGCAATCCGAAGTCGGGACCATCGAGGCGCGGGGAATCGTCCGTATAACCTGAAAGCGTGGTAGAAACACAGTCCGCGCCCGCATCAATCGCCGCAACGGCGGACGTGACACTGTCAATGTCCGCCATGACCAGTTTCCCCGTCGCTTCCTTGACCATTCGGATGAGATCCGCCGCCGTCCGGTCCTCGGGATGCGGACGAAGCGTCGCGTCCAGCGCGATAATATCCGCGCCCGCGTCCGCGACCGCCTGCGCGTCCCGCACGCGAGGTGTTATATAGACGGTGCTTTCGTAGCCGGGCAGCGAAACCTTCCACAGCCCGATGATCGGCAGACCCGGCACCGCCTCCCGGACCGCGCGAATATCGTCCGGCGACTCGCACCGGATCCCGACCGCCCCGCCCTCTTTCGCCGCGACCGCCATCCGCCCCATGATAAACGAGCTATGCAACGGTTCACCCGGTTGCGCCTGACAGGAGACGATCAATCCATGACGGAGAGCGGACAGCGGTGAGGTATCGGAAAGGTGCAACATGGGAAATAAAATCGGTAATAGAACGCTCCCGCATTGTACGGCGCATCAGCAGGTTTCGGCAACGTAGCGGGCGCGTGGTGAACCCCCGAAAAAACGCGGCGATTCCCGTTCCCGGAAACCGCCGCGTTCGTCTGGATACGCCCTATACTCTTTTTTGAACGCGCCCGAACCTACAGGTTGTCTACCCGC
>JACMIS010000081.1 GCA_014381035.1 Armatimonadota bacterium | reverse complement strand
CTGGGGACACGACCCGTACAAAGAATAACGAAAACGGCGTCCCGGCTCGGGACGCCATTTTTTATGGAACATCATCGATTATTTCTTGGCGTCTTTTCCGTCTTTTTCTTTCATCAGGGCAAGAATGGCGGGGGACGGCTTCATCATCTTACGCCAGTTAGCGGCAGCCTGGTTCACGGGCTCGTAGGACGGCAATTCCGACGCCGTGAACGATTCCTGGAAGCCCTGCGCGGCGACCCTTTTTAGTTCGGGGTTTAAGGACACACCGGGCATCGGGTTCGCGGTGCGGAACGCAGTTTTTACTCCGGCTTCCATCGCTTTCTTTTCGCTCAGGAACTGCATAAACAGTTTCGCCCCTTTCTTCTGTTCCGGGGACAACCAGTCCGCGCCGGTGAAAGCGACGATGCTCATATCCGTGGTCGCAGTCGGGTTCGGGTAGATTACGGCGAGCTTCGGGTCCTTCAGGGCTTCTTTCAGTGCGTTGGATTCATAAGTGAGAATGAAGTCGTACTTTTTTGGGTCGGCGAGAAACGATTTTAGTAGATCCGTGGAACCCTTAAAAGCGGGCTCATCATACACGTAGCTCGTGTTCAACCCCTTCATATACTCCGCGAACGATTTTGAATTCACAACAGCGTCGGTACCGTTGATCTCTGGATGTTTGCTGGTAAAGTCGGTAATCAGCATCGAGAGCATCATGAAACCGGAACCGGCGTTGATAGGGTCCGCATAGGAATATTTGAATTTCCCCCACGGACACGGAATCTTGCCCGTCGAAAGGTCACGCAGGTTGTCCCAAGTCTTTCCGTTCTCGGCGAGCAATGGTTGCAGGTGTGCCACTTTGTCCTTTGTGGTCAGTAGCACCATCGGGGTTTTCAAGTAGATTTTATACTCTTCGGGCTTCGCAGTATCGAAGAGTGGCTTGCCTTTGTTAATTTGCCAGTAATTGCCCAGTGCGCCGATCCATGCGGTCGAGGACGGTCCCCAGAGGGCGACATTTTTTTTGCCGTTGATGATGTCCTGGTAGGAGTCACGGGTCTCGCCGTATTCGATAACGACCTTGACCTTTTTGTCGGCGTACTGCTGGTTGAATAACTCCGACTGTTCATCCAGCCAGTCTTTTTTGGTTTTCGACGTAGCAAACAGGACTTCGCCACCGATACCTTCATCCGGTTTGATTTCATTAACGATTTCTTGTTTGCCAAGATTATTGGAGACCGCCCATGCGATGCCTACGGCGATACCGATCAATGCGAGGATGGTGATGATACCAAGGGGTTTAACGCGTAATTCCATTATTTTGATACCTCTACTGACTGAACGTGAGTGATACGAACGGGAAAGGTGGGGCGAAGAGAGCGCGCACTCGTCCCGCTACAGCATACCGGACAATGTTTAAGGGATGATTAAGCGAACATTAAGCGAAGGTTATGCTGTCAGGAAAAAACGAAAAAAGCACATTATATTGTGCGAATATAACGTGCTTTTGCTAATCTATGAGGGATCCATCACTTCTCGGTCATCTTCAGTTTCATGCTTTGCGGCGTAAACTTCGGCTTGTAGAAGGAACATTTATAGGACGGGGAATACTCTTTCGGGTTCTCGGCTTCGGCAAGAAAAACCTGCTTGTCGAGTTTGGTACACCGTTCGAACTGCTTGTCATAATGTCCGCAGTCGTAGCACCGTCGAAGAATCGTCCAGCAGACGCTACACCGCAGGGAACCGATGAGTTCGATGCGTCCGCAAAGCGGGCAGTGAATGTACACTTCGCTGAAGCCGTAATCCTTGTTTTCCAACGCTTCGCGCACTTTGTGGGTGAAAACTTCCATCTGGCGGGTAGCTTGCGCGACCGTGGCAAGGAGTTGATTCATCTCCTCATTGGCAAGAAATTCAACGATACGGTCATCCATTAGATCCCCTATCGCGGTCATCTGCTTGTCAATCGCCTTGAGGTGCTCACGGGCGGTTTGTGCGCGGTACGGGCGTTTGCGCTCCTCTTTCGCCGTCAGCGACCGAATCATCTGATCCGCGACCGACGCCGACACATGTAAAAACACTTCTTTTTTGGTCGGGTATTTTTGTATCGCGTTGATGAGTTGTTCGAGTCCCGTCACGGAAAGTTTATCTTTTTTGACTTTGAGAACGAGTCGCATCTGTGTGGACGGGTCATCGTTCAGACCGATCAAAGCGCGGGCATGTCCCTCGTTGAAGTTCGTCACCGGGGCACCGGGACGGGCGATCAATTCGCTTTGCACATGCGGGGGAAGTTCCAGCAGTTCCAGCATACGCCGCACGGTGGTTTCGGAAACCCCGAGGGTTTTGGATGCCTTCTCATACGTCATGAACTGCAAGAGTCGTTGCACCGCCCGCGCTTTCTCAATCGCGTTCATGTCCTCGCGCTGGAAGTTTTCCAGCAGAGCATCGGCGGCGGCTTCTTCGTCATTGAGATCGCGGATCACGACCGGCATATGGGTCAGTCCAGCCATTTGGGAGGCACGAAAACGCCGCTCCCCCATGACGATCTCATATAAGCCCGCTTTATCGCCCGGCAAAGGGCGAACCACTATCGGCTGAAGGACACCGCGTTCCTTGATAGAGGCAGAAAGTTCCTCAAGACTCTCCTGATAGAACGTCTTGCGCGGTTGGTCCTCCGCGGGACGAATCTTTTCGATTTCCAGCATGGTCTGGGTCTGCATTTGTGACATTTTTAAGACAAGGCTCCTCGTCGCACAGGGGAAAAGCAACACACTCACTCGCGTGCCTTCTCCGCACCAAATTATTGCTCTCGACGTTTCGCGGCAAAGTATAACATTACAATCCGGTCGCTCGAATTATCGGTTCCCGAGATCGATAGAAATATGTTGTCCGCCGCGTAATCTTCAGTGGCGACGTTCGCTACTTTAGAAGGGTTGCAAAATCTATGCCAGATGGCGATGCACTGCCGTGACGCTCTGCCTATATTTCCGAATGCTACCCGGACGGGTACCGTGCAAAAGTCGTGCCAATACCGATTGCATGAATTTGTCGCACGATCTGTAATCCAGCTACAATTCTCCGGCACGAATCTTGCGAACAATGCGTTACGAGCAACTGTTTGGATGTCGTCAATCAAATCAAGCCATTGTTGCGTAGAAAATCACTGCTGCGCTGGATGAGTGTTTGGTATAATGGCTACCGACAACGGCACCCGGAATCGTATTATCATTGTAACAGAATGCGATATGGTACTGCAATTTTTTCTACCGGTTGCCGACAATCCTAACAGAGTACGGGAATGATTCATCATCATTCCCAAGCGATTCCAGTCGGATGTGGGTTCCGGCGCAATTTTAACACAAGTTCACAACTGATTTTGGGGGAACGTATGCGAATTATCACCATCGCTCAACAGAAAGGCGGCGTCGGCAAAACGACCTCGACCGTAAACATCGCCGCTGGAATGGCACTAAAGGGGCTGCGCGTACTCGCGGTAGATGCCGATCCGCAAGGCTCGATGACACTCGCGCTTGGCACTGACCCGAACGAAGTCGAAGTCACTATTGGCGATGCGATGCTTTCCGGTCTTCCGGTGCCGACACAACCGACTCAGGTTCCCGGTCTCGACCTTTGTCCCGCCTCTCGCCTTCTCGCGGATACCGAATTTCTACTGGTTCCGAAGACCGGGCGCGAACGATTCATGGCGCGGGCACTCGAAGATGTACGCGGCGAGTACGACTGGGTAATTATTGATGCGCCGCCCTCGCTCGGTTTGATTACGATCAACTCGATGGTCGCGTCGCAATACCTGTTCGTGCCCGTCACGCCCGCACTTCTTTCTGCCGCTGGTCTGCGAGACCTGCTACAAACCGTGGAGGAAGTACGGCAGGGTGGATTGAACCCGAAGCTGCTTCTCGGGGGTATATTTGTTACATTCGCGGACTCTCGAACGGTTGCCGCACGGCGAACCGAAGCCGAGTTGCGCGAGGACCTGGGAGATCTGATTATGGAATCGACTATCGGACGCCGTATCGCTCACGAATACGCGGCGCAAGCCGGACTGCCTGCCATTATCGCTGATCCGACCAGTATGGCAGCGACTGAATACCGCAACTTAACGGAGGAGGTACTGCAACGTGCCAATAAGTAACGGCAAAATGCCACACCGACGAGTGCTACTGACCCAACCGTCGAACGAAGTAGAAATGTCTGAGGCTCCGCCTGCGCCGCTGCCGTCTATCGCGGCGAACCTGGAAAACGACGCATCCGCAGTTCGTGTCGTCGCCTACCTGACGCAAGAGGAAGGCGCGCGCATGGACCAGACCTGGCTTCAAATGCGTGGCTTCGGCATTCGGGCGAGCAAAGCCGACATCGTCCGTGCCGCGCTCCTGATGGCACTTGACAACGAGCAGGGTTTGCGCGAGCAGCTACAGGGCGCGAACACCGGCAACCGCGCCGTGGT
>JACMIS010000628.1 GCA_014381035.1 Armatimonadota bacterium | reverse complement strand
GGGAACCGGGTCGCCGCCGCGCCGGGGTCACGCTCGATTCGGTACAGAAGGCGACTACGCGGCGAACTCCCCCGCATCGTCCAGAACACCTTGCCCGTCAGAACGTGCCGGAAGATCGCCCGTAATGCCTGTGCATCCGTGCAACGCGCCGCCTGTACGTACTCGAACAGTCCGTTGCGTGCGCTCCGGTTCAGGTAGAAGGTGTGGAGATGCTGGAACCGTTCCTTGGACTTTTCTTTCCGCCCGATCTTGTATTCGCTCATCCAGGCGCGATTGCAGTGCGGGCAACCGTATCGAAATCTGCCGTCGGAGAGTAGTGTCGCGTGCGGGGTCTTCTTGCAGTTGGGACACTTCGGGCGCAGGTCCGGGGGCAGACCGAACGAACCCCGCTGGCACGTCTTGCAGCGGTAGTATTGCCGGTCGTCGCGGACGCCCTTTCTTTGTAGCGTCTTGCTTCCGCAGTGGGTACAAACCGGCTCCCTTTCTCCCTGGCACGTTTGACGAATCCGAAATGCTCCCATATTGCCCTTCTTTCCGCGAACTTTCTCCTGTTAGGATACCAAGCGGAAACGGGGGAAAGGCAACATTTTGTTTACGAGTTTACGCCGACATCGTCGTTGCGGTCCGGGTCATCGGGTTTTGTTGAGCCAGTTGGGTTGGGGGGGCGTGCGGTCCATTTCCAACACCACGGTAGTGCCCGCGTTTTCGACCGAGAGCAGGTACAAGCGGTCGGCGCAGGATTGCATGTAGAAGAAGCCTTGCCCGAATCCACCGGTCGTAAAGCCTTGCTCCACGGCGCGGTGGATCATCTCCTCCGCTATCCCGGGACCGTTGTCCGTCACCCATATCTGGATCACGCCGGTATCACGGTCGCCGTGGATGCGTGCTGTGCCGCCGCCCGCATGTCGAACCGCGTTCATCGCCGCCTCATGGGATGCGGTGAGAAGATCCCCGGTCCGCTCCTTGGGGAAATCCATTCCTTCGACGACCGCCTCGGTATGCTTGCGCAAGAGACGAAGCAATATAGGAGTCAGTTTCAGTGAATCGGATTGCGGCGGCAATGGCGCAGGTAACTCATCCGGTGCGAAGCATAGCCGTAGCCGCCCTTCCGTAAATCCGGCGAGCATTTCTTTAAGAAACCGACGCTGGCGCAGACTCGCCTCACGCAGTTCGACAACGAGCCGTTCCCGCTCGATCTGCGCCTGCTTGATCTCGGTGATATCCATGCACGAACCGATATATCCCTTGAAATTGCTGCTTGTAGTCCTATCTCCGTCAAACACGGGCACACCGTTGTCCAGGAGCCAGCGGTACTCGCCGTCGTTCCTTCGCAACCGATATTCCATCGAGAAGGGGTGGTGTACTCCGAACGAGTCCAGGTATATTTTGAGGCAGTGGTCGAAATCGTCGGGATGCACGCCCTCCGCCCATCCGTCGCCGATTTCCTGCTCCATCGTGCGACCTGTGAAGGTAAGCCACGGCTCATTGAACCAGTCATATTTGGCGTCCGTGCCGCTGGTCCAGACCAACACGGGCGCGCTGTTCGCCATGAATTGAAACCGCCCTTCCGCCTCGCGCCGGTCGGTAGCCTCGCGTTGTGCCTGCGCGTACAGGCGGGCGTTGTCCACGGCAACGGCGGCGCGGCGTGCCAACTCCTCGACGAGCTCCACCGTCTCGGGCGTGAAGACGCGTCTCGACGCCCGATTGGAGGCGAAAGTCACCGCGCCGAGCGTCTTCCCCCGCGCGGTAAGGGGGACACAGAGGTAGGAACGCAGATCCAGCCGCCGTATCAGGCGCAGATGCTCTTCGTCCCGTGCGGCGGCGAGCAGAACCTCCTCCGGGATGTCGGGCAGAAAAACAGTCTCGCCCGAGGTGATGACCCGAACAATAGGTTGCCCGGTTTGGGTCATGTCTACCGGAAAGCGGCGTTGCGCCTCCCGGACCCACGCGACTTCATCAGGGTTTGCATGCGCGACCGCGAGGTTTAGCAAATTGCCGCTTTCATCCTCAGGGTTGAGCATATCCACCGCCGCCCAGTCGCTTATATTGGGCACGGCGAGGCGGGTGATGGCGTCCAGCGTGTTTTGATAATCCAGCGACTCGGCAAGCAACGCACTTGCCCGCGCCAGAAACTCCTGCCGTTGCTGTGCTTCTTCCAATTCTCGTAGCAGTAGTGCACGGTCAAGAGCGAGCACGCACTGACGGCTCACTTCGAGAAGAAAGGCACGGTCCGCCTCGGTGAACATCTCCCGCTCCTCGGGAAAAGAGAAATGCAGACCGCCGAACGCCCGCCCGCGTACAACGAGCGGAAGCGACACCGACGCTTTAACCGAATGCGTCGGTCCGCGCCGGAACATCGCGGGGTAGCGTGCTTGCATATCGGCGCGGCGCGTCGAAAAGATCGGCGTTTGCTCGCGCACGGCGTCCGACAGAGGAAGGGAATCTGCGAGCGGAAACCTTTCCCATGCCCGCGTCACCTCGTCCGAATAACCACGCGCTCCAACGATTTCCAGGTATTTTTGGTTTGCACCGCCATCGCCGGCTTGATCGCGAACCAGGACGATAAGCCCTGCCTCCGCGCCGAGCACGGAAACGCCTCGCCCAACAACGACCTCTACCACATCGGCAGGCGTGACGCACTCCAGCAGTGCTGCCGTCAGCGGCTGTAGTCCTGCGACATACTCCTCGGTGGTGGTGGATAGTGTTGTTAACTCTGTGTGGGTGTCGTTGCGCGTCGCATCGTGTTCTGTTTCATCCATGATTCTTTAACACCCGTTGTCAGGCGACTTGAGCCGTTACCAGCAGATTTTACCATTATCCGACGTGAATCCTGTGCTGGCAATGGTATTGCTGTAAATTCATTCGCAGAGAGGGCAACAAAACGATTTTTAGGCGGGATGCCAGACGGAGTCGATACCCGGCAGAAACCGCGCACCGCAACCGGGAAGGAAAAACACGTGTCTTGCGTATAATAAGAAACTATCAATCCCCTGTGTAGGAGACCGTGCCCGTGGCTGATGCCCCCCCGAGTGTTGATGTTGAACTGGAAAACCTGATTCGCGCCCGCTACCCCCTGATCTATATCGTTTCCTGGGAAGAAAAACGCGTCGAGGAAAGTATCCGCGAAGTCTGCCAGCGACGCGGCAAAAAGATGGTCGTCTGGACGTTCACGACCGGGATGGCGGGTAATCTCGCCTCCAAAGATCCGATTGCCGCGCTGGATTATGTTATTAACGCCCCCGACCAGACCGTTTTCGTGCTCAAGGATTTCCATCCGTTCATCGGCGATGTCGCAGTCACGCGCCGTCTGCGCGATCTCGTCTATGCCCTGAAACAATCCTATAAAACCGTCGTGCTTCTGTCCCCACTTTTGAAATTGCCCCCGGAGCTTGAGAAGGAGATAACTGTTGTCGATTATCAGCTACCGACAATACAGGATCTGGATCGGCTTTTGGAAAGCATCATCCAGTCCGTGCGCGGCGATACGCGGATCAATGTCAACCTGACGCCGCTGGAGCGCGAACAGGTTCTCAAATCGGCTTCCGGGTTGACTTCAATTGAAGCGGAGAATGTGTTCGCCAAGTCACTGGTCGAGAAACGCCGCTTCGACATTGACGTCATCCTCGGGGAGAAAGAGCAGATCATCCGCAAGTCCGGGATTCTGGAGTATTTCCGCGCCAGCGATTCGTTCGCCGATGTCGGGGGGATGGACCTGCTCAAGAACTGGATGGAGCAGCGCACGACGTCGTTTAACGAGGACGCGAAGAAGTACGGCTTGCCGGAGCCGAAGGGGATTTTGCTGCTCGGGGTGCAGGGGTGCGGGAAGTCGCTGATCGCGAAGTCCATCGCGTCGCTGTGGCGGATTCCGCTGTTGCGGCTTGACGTTGGGAAGATCTTTGCCGGGATCGTCGGTTCGTCGGAGGAGAATATGCGCAAGGCGATTGCGACCGCCGAGTCGGTTTCGCCCTGCATTCTCTGGCTAGATGAATTGGAAAAGGGCTTTGCGGGGACGCAATCGTCGCCGTTTTCGGATGGGGGGACGACGAGCCGGGTGTTCGGGACGTTTATCACGTGGCTTCAGGACAAGAAGGCGGCGTGTTTCGTGGTCGCGACGTCGAACGATGTGTCGCAGTTGCCGCCGGAACTGATGCGTAAGGGACGGTTCGACGAGATCTTCTTTGTGGATCTGCCCGCACTGCCCGAGCGGCAGGAGATCTTCAACATCCACCTGCGCAAACGTGGGCGCGATGTGGCGAAGTTCGACACGCAGAATCTGGCGCGGCTGGCGGCGGGCTATTCCGGCGCGGAGATCGAGCAGGTCGTGGTCGCGGCGTTGTTCTCGGCGTATAGCAATGGGAAGCGCGAGGTGGCGGATGAGGACATGATTCAGGCGATGCGTGATTCGGTGCCGCTTTCGGTGACGATGCAGGAGGGTATCCAGAAACTGCGCGACTGGGCGGAAACGCGGGCGCGTCCGTCGTCGTCCACCACGGTGGAGCCGATGCACGAGTGGCAGGAGACGCAGGATTTCGCCGTCGCGTCGGAGCGAAAGTCGCGGCGCGAACTCGGGTTGCCGAGCGCGACGTTGCCGCAACCGGGCGATTACGGCGTCGTCCCGGCACCGTCGCCGTATCTGATCGAGGACGACACCGACGAAATCGAGGACGATGCGGCGGGTTCGTTCAACGCGCTTACGGAGCGGTTGAAGGCGGACGAGGAGCGGATCTCCACGCTGGAAGCCAAGACCTCGACGGGGATGGACACGCTGATGAGCGAGATCCAGAACAGTGACAAACTCAAGAAGTCGGTGCCGAAACCGCCCCAGTTGAAAAAGGACGACGAGTAGCCGGTGGACGAACTCCTGGACGAACTGCGTGCTATCGAGGCGACGCTGGGCGGGGGCGTTCTGGGGGTCCATGCGGTCGGGGCGGCGTCGGGCGTAACGGTTTCGTACAACAGCGGCGCGGTGTTCCCGACCGCGAGTGTGATCAAAGCCCCGCTGGTCGCGGAGCTGTGGGCGCAGATCGCCGAGGGCAAACTCGCTCCTGACGCGAAGGTCGCGCTGGACGCGGGGGATTTTGTCGCGGGTTCCGGGGTCCTCGCCCGTCTGGAGCCGGGGCATTCGTTCACGCTGGCGGAACTGGCGCGACTGGCGATCTGTGTTTCGGACAACACGGCGTCGAACGCCGTGCTCCGGGCGGTCGGTGGCAAGGACGTGGTCAACCGGCGGATGCAGGGCGATTGGGGGATGACGGACACCACGATCCACCGCCCGATCCGTTTTCATCTGGAATCGGGCGACCCGCCGCACACCGCGACCGGAACGCCCGTCGATATGTGCCGCTTCATGAGCGCCGTCGCCGGTGGGAGGCTGCATTCGCCCGGCGTGTGTGAGCGGTTGATGGAACTGCTGGCGACGTGCGACGATACGGCGATGTTGCCGCGCTATCTGGAGGTCAACGCGTTCGCGGACGATCTGGACGTTGCCGCGCCGCCGCTCGCGGTGCATCACAAGCCGGGCGCGGTGACGGGCGTCCGCAACGACGCCGGGATCGTGCGGCGGACGGTCGCGCCGTTCGGGCATGTGGCGATGGCGATCTACACGAGGGGTGTCGCCGATTCGCGCTGGACGGTGGCGAACCGGGGGTGTGAGGCAGTGGCGCGAGTGGCGGGGTTGGTGGTGGGACGTCTCGGATTTGCCCCCACCCCCTAGTCCCCTCCCCCGCTGCGCAGGAGAGGGGGGACCCGGAGGGAATGCGGAAAAGTAGAACAGTGGGTGTGGTTTTGGGGCGGATTTCCGGGGCATTCGCGGAATGTGCCATTCCGCTGTAATGCCCGGCTAGCGTTTTTTAAGCCCGATTCATCGGGCTGGTGGGACTGGTTTATTCCCAGGTTTCTTCTCGCAGCGGGGATTCGTTCAGTTCGGCGCGGAGGGTCCGCCATTGGGGGAGAAACTTGTCGAGATGGGCGGTGAATCGTTCGTTGTGGTGGCGTTCTAGCAGGTGGGTGAGTTCGTGGACGATGACGTATTCGAGGCACTGGGGCGGTTTTTTGACGAGTTCGAGGTTGAGCCAGACGCGCCGTGCTTCGATGTTGCAGGTGCCCCATTTGGTTTTCATGCGCTTGACCCCCCATTCGACGGGCGGGACGCCGAGGCGCAGTTCGATGGATCGCGGGCGCGGGCGGTACGGGTGGCGTTGCGTCAGGCGGTAGCCCCGCCTTTTATTTGCAAGAGTGGCGGGCGGCGTGTTCCGGGCGGTGTGCAGCGGCGGGATGCGTGGGAGGATTAGGATGTTTATTTTTTGAATTACAGAAAATCAAAACCCGGCGACACGAACGGTACAGTCGTTAGTGTCGCCGGGTTTTGATTTTCTGGCACGCGGGTACCCCAGAAGCGTTGCTAATCGGACAACGCGCGAAACGGAGGAGGAACCGTTGCTTTACACTACTTTGATCGTCGCTGCTATCGGGGTTGCCGGAATAATTGATACGGAAGTCGCCGCCCCTGCCGGTTGGGACAGGTCGCAGGACGGCGCGAACGTGGTCTACACGCCGACCGATCTGCAATCCGGCGAAACCTATCGGGTTACGGTCTATCCGTCGCGTCCGACCGGGGGCAAGCCCGTTTCGGAGTGGCTTCTAACGGTCGCGAAGGCGGATGGGGAGGGCAGCGTCCCGAAACTCGAAAAAAACACACCGGAATCTGTTGTCGTCTCCCGCGCCTTTACCGGCGCGGACGGTGTGCTTCAGGCGCACCTTTATACGGCAGGCGGCGGCGGCGGTGGTTCGGCGCGGGTAGTCCGGGTGACGATGTCGCTGGCGACGAAAGTGTTCCCTCGCTACAAGGAAGAAACGAACCGCATCGTGCGCGAAGCCGTTACCGGAGGAAAGACCGCCACCGCGTCGTCGTCCTCTACTGCCACTGCTAAAACTGGTACTGGCAAGGCTACGGTCGGTGGCAAACTGGAACCCGGCGTTTATGTCGGCAAGCAGTTCCGGGAAAAAGAGTTGGTGCGAACGATGCGCGTGTACCTTTATCCGAACGGCGAATACCGGGTCAGCGACGGCAACGATAAAGACTTCAACTACAACACCGGCACGTACCAGTACGACGCGAAAACCGGGCGGCTTTCTATCGCGAGCAAGTTTGAACTGGAAAACAGCCGTATCGCGATGGACACCGATTTCTGCTTCTTCGCCCGCACGAAAGAGGGTACCCCGATGATCTACGCCGAGAACGATCACGGGTTTTCCACCTATCGCACCACATTGATCTATGCGGGCACCACGAAACGACCGTCGCCGAACGCCGAAAAGGTCGCCAAAGTCCGTGCCGAGGCGGAAGCGAAACGCTACAAGTTCGTGACCGCGCCGGGCAAAGGCGTGCAACCGGGACAGATCGCCGCCATCGTTCACGAGTACGACGTGGAGTTGTATTCGATGGGCGCGAGCGGGATGGGGACGAACGTCACCGATGAGGCGTACCTGGTGCTCAAGGACGGCACGGTTCATAAGGGTTTACCGGCACCGCCCGATATGCTGGATGTGCGAGAGTCGCGGCAGAAAGAGCCGAAAGCATGGGGGCGGTGGCGACAGAGCGGCGGTACGTATCAGGTTTCTTTCGGGGGCAGTCCGTACAAAAAATTGGATGCCGAGCGCGTGATACCAGCCAAACCCGGCGAGCGGCTGGCGGGGAGGTTCGGAACCGGGTCGTCGTCGGCGTCACTCATGGGCAGTTCATACAGCCTGTGGGGTGTCACGTTTACCCGAGACGGGCGTTTTAAGAAAGACAATCGCGGCGGGTCCGGCAACAGCATCTTTATGCAGCAGGGCGGTCAACCGGCGATCAACTCTACCTACGATGAGAACGGCTCGGTGACAAGTGCGACCGGGGCGGATTTCACGGTGATGAGCAAAAACAAAAAGAACCCGAACGGCGACCGCGAAGGAACGTATTCCGTGGAAGGCTACACGATGATTCTGCGCTACGACAACGGAACGGTCGCCCGGATGCCGTTCTTCTACACGATGGCAAATAAGAGCACGATCTGGTTCGAAGGAAACCAACTCGCGTTCGATGACGGCAAAGACTAAACCAGTCAGTGATTCAAGGAGTAAAATGATGACACACAAACAAAAATGGTGCGCACTCGCCTTTCTCGTCGGGTTCGGGCTGTTCGCCCGACCGGCTCAGGCGCAAATCGGTGGTGCCGTCCCCGATCTGTCGGGCTTCGCCGATGAGATCGCCTCGTCGTTCAGTACCGATCCGAAGGGTGCGGGCAAGGCAGAAGGCGGTGTCTTTAAGTCCGGCTTGAGCGTGCCGAGCGTGAAACCGGGGGCGGCGGCGCAGGGCATCGGCAAGCAGTTACGCGAGGCTCTCGAGAAGGGTGGCAAAAAAGAGGGAGCCGCCGCTATCGAGACCGAGATGCCGGAAACTCTCAAGAAGGTGGAGGCGGGTCTGGAACAGGTCGGGTTCGCGAAGCGCGATATGGGCGTCGCTGTCGCCTATGCGTTTATTTATAACTGGGAGACCGCGACCGGCAAGACGATCCCGGAAAAGCCGAGCATGACCGCGGCGAAAAATGTCGCTACTGCTATCGGCAAGCACTGGGGACCGAAGTTCTCCAAGATGACCCCGGAGTCGAAAGAGAAGATTTACGAGTCGCTCCTGATTAGTACGACGCTTTTCAGCGCGTTCGCGCAGCAGTTCGAGAAAGCGGGCAAAACCGAGGATGCCGCCAGCATCCGTAAATCGGCGGGACAGATGTTCCAAACGCTGATCGGTGTGCCCGCGTCTCAGGTCAAGATCGATGCGGAAGGGCGAATCACCGGGCTGGCTACGGCTGGAACGGCACCGGAACCGTGAATGGTCGTGGGTTTTAATAGCACCGGGACGAAAAAACGTGCGT
>JACMIS010000627.1 GCA_014381035.1 Armatimonadota bacterium | reverse complement strand
CCGCGCCGAATCACGCGGATACACCGGCTCCTGCGCGATCCGCTCCGGCGGCAACTCATAATCGTAAGGCTCTAATCGCATCGGATTTCTAACCGCCAACATGCAGGCAGAATTCAACCACAAAGGACACAAAGGTTTTTAAGGTTTTACACGTCGCTCAATGCCGAGTAGGGAAACTAAACCGGCAAGCCCCGCCCTTAAAAACCTTTGTGTCCTTTGTGGTTGAATCCGTTCCCACAAACTAAAGAAGTTCTTCCGCCTTGAACCAGAGGGCGATTTCTTCGGCGGCGGTTTCGGGTGCGTCGGAGCCGTGGATCAGGTTGCTCATCATATCGGACGTGTAGTCGCCGCGAATGGTGCCGGGGACGGCGTCGGTCGGCTTGGTCGCGCCGATCATCGAGCGGCAGATCTTGATCGCATCTTTGCCTTCCCAGACCATCGCGACCACGGGACCGGAGGTGACGAAGTCGACCAACTCGCCATAGAACGGACGCTCGGCATGAACGGCGTAGTGCTTTTCGGCGACTGCGCGGGTCGGGACGACCATCTTCAAGCCGACCAGTTTCAATCCGCGGTTCTCAAAGCGGCGGATGATCTCGCCCGATAATCGCCGCTCGACGCCGTCCGGCTTGACCATAATATAAGTTCGTTCCATAAAATAATGTCCTTGTTTCGACCACAAAGGGCGCGAAGGTTGGGAAGAACACAAAGGGTTTGAAGGTTTTACGCGCCGTTTGTTGAACTATACCGCTTAACGGACCCGGCAAGCCCCGCTCTTAAAACCTTTGTGTCCTTCCTAACCTTCGCGCCCTTTGTGGTCGCATTAAATCTTTTAGTATAAGCACGGACGGTGTTAGTTGAACTTTCGCCGCGTTACCGGGACATTGTACCATTGCTTTCGTCGGTGCGGGATAGGTAGACGCAGAGCGCGGCGAGATCTTGCGCCCGGTCGCCGAGTTCGGCGGGAGCGATGGTCACCGTCTCGGTGAGCCGTTTCCAGGCGTGGCGATGCAGCGATTTCAGGGTGTCCGCGAGAAGCAGATCGCCCGCATGCACGGCGAGGGTTCCGAGAATGATTCGTTCGGGGTTCAGGAGCATGGCGAGGACCGCGAGTCCGCGCCCCAGTTTGTCGGCGGCGAGTCTGAACGCGGCGATAGCGGCGGGGTCTCCGTTTCGCGCGGCACCAGCGACGGCGGCACCAGTCTGCTCCCCGGCATAGCCATTCTGCAGTGCTATCCGCATCACGGACGGACCGGATGCGTAGGCTTCGAGGCAACCGCGCAAGCCGCAACTACAAACCCGTGCCGTCTCCGAAGTGTCCACGCAGACATGCCCGATCTCGCCGCCCGCCCCGAACGCGCCGCGATGCAGTCTGCCGTCCAGCACCAATCCCGCCCCGATACCCGTCCCCTGTGTCAGGAACACCATCGTCCCGGTTCCCCGCCCTGCCCCGAATCGCCATTCGGCAAGCGCGGTCGCGTCCGCGTCGTTTTCCAGGTAGGTTGGCAGATGCAGCGCGTCGCCGACAATTTCGGCGAGCGGGGTGCCGTTCGGCGACCAACCCGGCAGGTTCGGTGCCGGGTAGACGATACCGCGGGCGGCATCCGCAGGTGCCCCGGCAGAGATACCGCACCCGGCGACGACGGTTTCGAAGTCGATTGCCGCCTGTTGCGCGTTCCGAGCGAGTGAGATCAAAGCGGCGATCACCGCGTCGGAGCCAACCTGCGCCCGGGGGGGCGCGGCAACCCGGTAGCGCACAACGCCGCCGGGCCTTTGCAACGTGGCGGCAGATTTCGTACCCCCCAGATCGATTCCCAGTATCAACCGGTCGGCATTCATGCGAGGGCGGCATCACCGAACGGACCCGGTGTCGGAACGTCGCCGCCTGTCCATTGGGAAAGCGGGATCATCGGCTCGGGAGCTGTCCGGTTCATCTGTAAAACAATCGTGGTTCCGGTCTGCCCGGTGTAAAGATAAGCGGCGTCGACACTGGACAGCATCAGAAACCAACCCTGTCCCGCCGTCCCCGCGGAGGAATAACCCTGCTTGAGTGTGGAGATAGGCAATTTATCGAGAGGAATTCCCAGCCCGGTGTCTGCAATCCATACTTGCAAGGCATCCCCGTGCTGAAAAACCCGTACCGTGCCGCCGCCCGCATGCCGGAGCGCGTTCATTGCCGCCTCGTGCGTCGCGGTGAGCAAAGCGTCTTTACGTCCCGTATCGAAATCCGCCCCGGTTGCCTGCCGGGTGAGCAACCGCCGTAACACACCCAGATCCCCGGCACCCATGATGGAAACCTCTTGCGGCGCGTCCGAAATCGGTTCCGGTAAATCCTTGGCGGAGGCACACAGGCGCAGAACGCCGCCGGTCGCCGAATCGAGAATGTCACGCAACCATGCTTGTTGTTGCGTAACAAGTCGTTGCTGGGTGTCCATCGCGATCGGGGCGGTAATCGCCACCGGGATAAGGCGCGAAAGGCTTACTGCGGTCAATAGTGAAACCACAGCGGTCAATGCCCGAACAACCCCGTTGGCCCGATAGACCGGAGCCCAGAACATCAGCGCGTCAAAAAAATGGGTGAAGCCACAGGCGGCGATGAAAGTGATGTAAAGCGATATCAAAAGCCATGTCGCACGCGGAATCACCAGTTTCTTGCCCTGACCACGGAACGCCACGAGCATGGTGAGAGGAATCCACAGGTAGGCGAGAAAGATAACGGAATCCGAGACGACATGAAGCCATATCAGACCCTCGCTCCAATTTCCGCATAGCCGGCGCGGCATGAAGCCGTCCCCATTAAATAGTTCTTGCCAGAAGTCCACTAAGACGCCTTCCCGACCTATCCCGAATGTTTCGAACGCGGACGAGTACTACCAACGGCAAGAATTGTACCACGCCGTTAATTCAGGGGTCAGGGAACTATTTAGAGGGGAACCGTTCCGGAAGGGGTAAGCGGAAACATATCACTCCCGGTATCCACCTACTCCCTTAAATCAGGGATTGGTCACCATACGCCGTAGTCGTGCGAGTAACTCTCGGGAGTGGGTGAGGGCGCGGTCCGTTTCGGTTTGCGGCTCGGATCGCAGATCGAGGGCTTTGCCCCCGCCGACACGTCGCGCTATCTCGAAATCGCCGGTCGCCTTGTACGCGCCGGAACCACGTAAACCCATATTCTTCTTGTTAAAAGTCTCTATCATCTTTTCGCCGAATCGTTCTATCAAAAATCTCGCAAGAGTGTCGCAATCGGTTCGGCGTCGAACGGCACGAGCATTTGCTTGCGGGTATAAATACAAGACAACTGCGGAATTGGTTCCGTTTCAATAAATTGACGATCTTTCTATAAGGACCATAGTCGATGCCTTTTTCTCGTTATGACCTATCCTCTGTCGTGCCCGAACTGCACCGCCGTACCTGGAGCGCGAAATGGGCAGCTCACCCCGACGCGTTAGCCGCGCTGAACGGTGCCGGTGCGGTGTTCCTGTTTCGTAAACTACTCTTACTGGACGCCAAACCGGAACGTTTTGTGATCCATATTTCTGCGGACCAGCGGTATCGCTTGTTTATCAACGGAAACTCGGTCGGATTCGGACCGGCTCGCGGCGACCTGATGCACTGGCGGTACGAGACGATTGATATTGCGCCGTATCTCACTCCGGGCGAAAACATTCTTGCGGCACGGGTACACTTTCTCGCGGGGGAGAACGCCCCGGTCGCGCAGGCTACGTCCGGGTTTCCCGCCTTTCTGGTGCAGGGAAACACGGAATCCGAAGCGGGAGCGAACACGCCGGACGGTTGGCGCGTGGCCGTGGACGGGGCGTATTCGTTCACGATGGAGCACGCGCACCGATTGCAGGCTTACGCGGTCGTCGGTCCGTCCGAGATTTTCGATGCTACCCGGCACCCCTGCAACTGGAACGGGAACGATTTCGACGACAGCGGGTGGGTGGAAGCAAAAATGTTGAAGCAGGCGGCACCATTCGGGACCGAGAACGCCGAGACGCACTGGTGGCTGGTCCCGCGCACGGTGCCGCTCATGGAGGAAACATGGCGCGGGTTGGGCACGATGCGTTCCCAGGTCTCCGATCCCCCCGATGCGCAACCGATCCGCGAGAAGCGGTGGGGAAAGGACGTGATCACTTTTCCGGCAAACAGCACGATCACGCTTCTGTTCGACCACGGCGCGAACACGTGCGGGTTTCCGAAACTCCGTGTATCGGGTGGCGCGGGAAGTACGATCACCCTCGGCTACGCGGAAGCATTGCTGGAAACCGACATCACGCCGGGCGCGTTCGCGAAAGGTAACCGGGACGAGATCGAGGGGAAACGACTACTCGGCTATATGGACACGTGGAAGCCGGACGGTGCGGAGGAACCCCAAACACTCGACACACTCTGGTGGCGCACCTTCCGTTACGCCGAACTGACTGTAACGACTGCGGACGCGCCCCTGACACTCTCCCAGCCTCCGTCCGTTTTTTACACCGGATATCCGTGGGAACGTAAGGCACTGTTCGAGGTCCCGGATATGCCGGAGTTATCGCGGATCCGTGAGGTGGGTTGGCAGACGCTTCGACTGTGTAGCCACGAAACGTTTATGGACTGTCCCTACTACGAGCAGTTGCAATATGCCGGGGACACGCGCATCCAGGCACTCGCATCGCTGTACGAGACCGGGGACCCACGCCTATTCAAAAACGCCCTGATGCAGTTCGACGATTCCCGCGCATCGTTCGGGTTGACCATGAGTCGACACCCGTCGCGAGTGCCACAGGTCATCACGCCGTTCTCGCTCTGGTGGGTGTGTATGGTGCACGACTACCTGCGACACGTGCCGGATTCGACGGCATTTGTGCGCAGTCTTTTGCCGGGCGTTCGCTCGGTGCTGGAATGGTTCACCGACCGCTTGGGCGACGACGGTTTGCTCGGTCCGCTGTCCGATTGGAACTTCGTGGACTGGTGCGATGAATGGCGGATGGGCGTGCCTCCGGGCGCACTCGAAGGCGGCGGTTCGATCATCACCCTGCAATTCGTGCTCGCACTACAGGCGGCGGCGGAACTGTTTGCCTCGGATGTGCATACGGCGGACGGTTATGCGCAACTGGCGCAAAAAACACGCGCCGCCGTGCGCGAACGGTGCCTGGACGGCGACACGATGCTGGTCGCGGACACGCCGGGTAAAACGTCGTTCTCGCAACACGGCAACCTGCTCGCAATCCTCGCCGGGATGGGCGAAACGGAAGCAGAAACCCGACTGCTGATGGCGCGGACTCTGGATACGCCGACATTGACGCAGGCGACATTCTATTTCCGGTTTTATCTCGGTCGTGCGCTGATGGCGTCGGGCGCGGGCGATGAGTACCTCGATCACTTGCAACCGTGGCGCGACATGCTGGCACTGGGCTTGACGACATGGGCGGAGAAGCCCGAACCGACGCGTTCGGACTGTCACGCGTGGAGTTCGTCGCCGAACTACGAGTTTTTCGCGGGCGTGCTCGGGATCAATCCGGGCGGCAACGGTTGGGAAACGACGCAGATCACGCCGCACCTCGGGGCACTGACTGTCGCACACGGTTCGGTACCGATTCCCGGCGACGGTGACGGCACTGTCGCGGTATCCTACACACGCGATGGCGATACGCTCCGTGCCCGCGTCTGGCTCCCCGAAACGGGAGCCGGTTCGACCGGCACGATTGCCTGGCGTGGGGAGTCCCGTGACCTATCGCCGGGGGAGCAGACGGTGGTGTTTTAGTCGGGATGGATGGTTTTGCTTTACCGGGGGAAGTAGCGGTCTATCTCATCCGGGTTCAGTTCACGACCGTACTCGCTTATCTCGAACGATTCTGCGGCGCGGATCGCGTTCCCCTCATCCGCGCCGTAGCGGCGGATGAGTGCTTCCCGCGTCGGTCCTGTATCCCCTACCGCGCCGCGTCGTGCGTATCGGGCGGAAAGCCAATCGAACCGCGCCGCGTCGTCGCTCGGCGGCGCGGGATAGCCGCCGACATAGGGCAACCATTCGTACATCTGCGATGTATGACAATGAAGCATGCGCACTTTGGCGTCCAGAACGTCGTCAACCGCCACGACGACGTCGGGCGTGAACGCATTAGGTTTTTGGAAGCCATCCTGCATATACAAAATGACGGGCGAGCACATCAGGTGTGGGGTCTGCGGGCAGATGTTCGGCACCCGGATCAGGTACGAGGCGTCCTGTACCAGAATCCCGGTATGGCGGTGATCGGGATGATAATCGTTCGTCCGGTGCGTGAACAGCAGATCGGGCTGGAACTCGCGAATGAGTCGGATGAACCGCTCGCGCGTCGCCAGATCGGTTTCCAGGCAGCCATCGGGAATGTCTAAAACCTCGTATTCGATGTCCGCAGTCTCCGCCACACGCCGCGTCTCCTCGAACCGCCGCCTCGCCAACGGACCGCCCCCCATCTCATGATGCCCCGCGTTGCCGTTGGTGGCGGATACGTATTTGACCACGTCCCCGCGCTGCCGGTACTTAGTGGCAAGACCGCCACTGCCGATCTCGCAGTCGTCGGGGTGTGCCCCGATCATCATCACCCTCAGACGCGGTTCTACCGATGCCGATGTGGTCATCGTTACTGTTTCCTGACGCATATTTTTATCCCAATAAACGTTACTCGGTTTGTTACAAGGATTGAAGCCGACGCAGTCGCCTAACATCCTCCGAACGGGAAGTCTGGGGCGTTCGAAAGCGTAACTACGCAACTTCTATTCTATGAAGTAGACGTATAGGAGCGACAAAAAGCGTCGCGGCTAATGCGAAATTTATTCGGGGCGGAACAATCTGCCCCGATTTACAAGACAGAGGAGCACGCGCCCAAACGATATAATGTTGGGTATGTCCATCCCCTCACCCGACGTTTCCGTGCGATCTATCGAGGAAGCGTATCGGCGGCTTGAACCGGTCGTGACGCGGACGCCGCTCCAGCGCAGTGCACGTTTGTCGGAGCAGTTCGGGGCGGAGATTTACCTCAAGCGAGAAGACCTGCAAATCGTTCGGTCCTACAAACTGCGCGGCGCGTACAATCTGATGAGTACCCTTACCGAGGGTGAACGGAAACAGGGCATAGTGTGCGCCAGTGCGGGTAACCATGCGCAAGGCGTTGCGTTCACCTGTCACCGTCTGGAGATCGAGGGGCATATCTACATGCCGCAGAACACGCCGCGTCAGAAAATCCAGCGCGTGCGCCGTCTGGGCGGGACATGGATTCATATCGAACTGGTCGGCGATACGTTCGACGACACGTACCGACTCGCCGCCGATTATGCGCAGTCGGCAGAAAAGGTGTTCGTGCACCCGTTCGACGACCCGCGTATTATCGCCGGACAGGGCACAGTGGGTATTGAACTACGGGAGCAACTGCCGGTCGCGCCCGACTTTCTGATCGCGCCGGTCGGTGGGGGCGGACTGATCAGCGGCTTGGCAGTCTACGGCGAACGCTACTTCCCGCAAACGACACTGGTCGGTGCCGAACCGTCCCGCGCCGCCTGTATGCTCGCCGCGTTGCAGGCAGGACATCCGGTGACGTTGCCGCAGATTGATACGTTCGTCGATGGTGCGGCGGTGAAGACGGCGGGACTGCACAATTTTCGCATCTGTCAGCGCCTGGTGCGGGAGATTTTGCCGGTCGCGGAAGGCAAAATCTGCACGGAGATGATCGCGCTGTACCAGAGCGAGGGCATTATCGCCGAACCGGCGGGCGCACTCAGTGTCGCCGCGCTATCACTCCTTGCCGAACGCTTGCGCGGGGCGACGGTGGTCTGCATTTTGAGTGGGGGCAACAACGACATCACGCGCTACCCGGAAATCATCGAGCGTAGTCTGATTGATCAGGGCTTGAAGCATTATTTTCTGATCGAGTTTTCCCAGCGTCCGGGCGCACTGCGCCGCTACCTCGACGACGCGTTAGGACCCGACGACGACATTACCCTCTTCGAGTACATCAAGAAAAGCAACCGCGAGTACGGTCCGGCTCTCGTCGGCATCGAACTAACGCGCCAGGAAGATTTCACCCCGCTCCTAACTCGCATGGACGGGATCGGCTTACGCTACGAGATCATCGGCAGCGATAGTGCTCTATTTCGGTTTGTGCTTTAGTTTGGGGGCCTGAATCAAAGTACATTCAACACGTCATTCCATTCGAGCGGTTTACCGTGCATCTCTTTTGTCGCGCAGGAACGGGCTTTTTCTTTGCCGGTGAGCGTGGACAGATACTTTTCGTCGGGCGTGGTACCGACTCGCCACAGGGTCAAGCGGTCGGCGTCGTAGCAAACTCCGATGGGAACAGTCGTGGTCGGTGGGGCGGTCGTGTGGGTCTCGCAGGCGCGGAGAACGAAGTAGCGTTGCTCCGTTGTGATAGGAATCAGACCGTCCGCGGCAAGTTCGCGCAGCAGTGCCGCGCCGCGCGTGCCGTGTTCGGGGTCCTCGTCTTCGTTCTCGCGCATGGCGTCGTGAAAAAGTCCGAACAAAAACGCAACCAGCGGATCGCCGCCCATTGTCTGCCGAGCGATCTGAATGCCAATCAACGACACGCAACGCCAGTGCTGTGGTCCATGAAATGCAGAAACAAGGTTACTGGACCTGATTTCGACTTTCGCAATCACGCTTTGTAGTTCTACTCTGGTCATGGCTGTACTACAAAATACCATTT
>JACMIS010000626.1 GCA_014381035.1 Armatimonadota bacterium | reverse complement strand
ACTGCGAGGTTCTCAGCGTGTTTATATAGTGTGTCGTCATTTAGCATAGCGATAATCCATAATTTCTGTGCGCGAAAAAAAACTACCCTTTCTGGTTTGTCATCTGCCTTCGCTTTCGGCAATATTCGATTTGTGTAATAGGCAAACATTCCCTTAGGCTCAATGGCTCGCAAGCCAATTTCGCCACACTGGAAGGCTTTTGTAAACGAAAGTTCTGTTTCGTATAGATTTTCAAATGCAACCACCTGTAGCCCATCAGGCACTGTGAATAGGCGATCATGCAACTCAACCATTCGGCGCACATCCGGTAAGTTTAGACGTACAAATCCGGCGGTCTTATTTGTTTTGTTGAATAAGTATACGTATGCGTTGATAACCTTTTGTCTTGTATCGCGGAAGTGATATGCCAGCGCGAACATCAATTTCACCCACGAAATTGCTGGCATGGATGTGTCTTCCTTGATGGTCGGTGGCGTCCACTGCTCGCCGGGTGTGTGCTTGCCAAACCGATGCGTGAGCCAATGACCGTTCCATGTGTTTACCTGATTGCCCTTAAGGTTTGGCGTCTGGTCAAGCAGTTCGCGGTAGGCGTCCCACCCTTCGCGCAGTAACAGATTGACTTCGGGGTCGTCAATGAGCAGAGTCAAACCACCTTCGATAGTAATCCCTAACGCCGTGCCAACCCATGAAGCGTACACATCATCTGCTGGGACCGCGCGGGCAAGTGAGGTGACTTGCCCGGAGGTTGAATCAAGTAAGCCTGATGACGCCCCGCCTAAGTAGATACTGGCGTCGCGTTCGTCAGCTTCAATCTTCCGGTGAACGTCCTCGCCGCATTTCCCCAGAATAGCGTCGGTGAGCGGTTTCTTGCCTTTTTGATTATACGCTTGCGCGAAGGGCGAGTTATTCAGGTGAATCAGATAGCGGTCCGTATTGAACATACAGGCGAAGAACGATTCGGCGACGAATCGGCGCGTCGTCCAGTCCGTGCCGTCGCGCTCGTTCAAGGCTTGTATAAGGCGTTTGCCGATGGTAGCGGTGTACATGGTTTTGTTGCTCCTTTCTCAAACAAACTGGTTCGCTATCAAATCGGACGAGCGCGGCGCGTCTGCCCGTAAACTCAAGCCGACCTCCTCGCCGTATTCCGTGTCCGGCACAACAAACGGTTCGTTGCCTACATCCGTTAATTGTGGAAACTTGGACGACACGGAAAGATAACGCACGGGTATTTCCAGCATCATTCGCGTTTCGCCCTGCTTTGCTCCCCGCGCCTTTGTGTACGCCTCCTCATCGGACTTGCGGATGCAGACGGCAGAGTCTATTTCGAGCATATCGACCAGTAGGCTCTTGCTCCGGTGTGTCAGTTCGCGCACCCGGAATGCGCCCGTTGCTTCGTCCACAGCAAGGTGAACGGAAATCGGCGATATGTCGGCAGTCGGGTACACGGCATCAATCCGCTCTTGCAGTTCGGTTTCGTGCAACGTATCGCCGTCCGGCAGTTGTGCCCACGTTGCCACCAGTTCCGGCAACAGGTAGGGCTTTGCCTTGTTAGCGTTGTCGGGCGGCGCGACGACGTACACCGGTGCGAGTGTACCGAGGGTGTCTTTGGTGCGGCGGCGGTTGACGCGACCGAATCGCTGAATCAGTGCCGGTAGTGGGGCGCAATCGGTAACGCACGTGTCGAACGAAATATCAAGGCTCACCTCCACGACCTGTGTCGCGCAGACAAGACATGGTGTTGTCATCTCATCAAACACACTGATTTTCGCCTCCAATGCGGCGCGATCCTTGCGGCGGTAGCGACTGTGAAGCAAGAGAACCGGCAAGTCGGGAAATTCTTGCTTCGCCCATGTGTAGCGGTCCTGCGCCGTGCCAACCGTGTTGGACAGAAACAGGACCCGCTTTCCGTCTCCAAGCGCGGCGGCAACGGTTTCGAGAGCGGCGGTTTCGTCGGCGATTTTGTGAACGATGTACCGGTCGTAAGACGCGAGTTCGTCATTGTCAAGTCGCACCGTGTAAACCGATTCTTCGCCGCCCAGACGCCGCAGGATTTCGGCTTGTAACGCGGCGGGAATGGTCGCGGAGCCGATATGCACCCGCGCACCGAGGCGAGTGAGTGTGCTGACGATGGCGAGCGTCATGGCTTGCGCCTGTTCACCGTAGACGTGGATTTCATCAAGGATCACGTCCTGCCCGCGTATATCTAACATCACGGCTTCGTGCCCTGATGTTCCCAGCACAATCGCGGCGACCTGATGCGGCGTCATTACCTTAACTGATGCACCGGGGTGCTTTTGCAACACCTGCTCTTCGATAAACGTTTCGTTACCTTTTCTCTCGATCTCAATGCGCGACGCGGCGTGCAGGCGGCGGATGTCACATGTACGCCCGTCCTTATGCAGTTCCTCGTACAAGCGGTTATACATAGCGTTGATTGAGGCTTGGAACGGAAGCAGGTAAAACACGCGCCCGGTCTGACAACGACGCAATAGCAGGTCGGTTTTGCCGGAACCAGTCGGTGCGACGATCAAAGTATGCGGGCGCGGGTCGTCCGCCGATTTTTTCGACAGTGGATACAGCACAGCGTCCGACGTTTCGGCGCGTTCCACAAAGGGCGACAGGTCGGGACGCACGAACAGGGTTTCGACGCGCTCCTGTGTGCCGTCTTCGAGTGCGGACGCTAAGTGATCCGCACTCATCAGAACCCCGCGCCATTCGCTCACGCCGAGTGTTTTCCCCTCGCAATGCTCTACGGCGAACTCCCACGCTTCGCGGGCTTCGGGAAGGGTGATAGGGCGATACACGATGCCGAACGCTTCCAAGACGGGCGCGACGCGGGTCTGCCAATCGCCGAACCCTTCCGCGTGTCGCTCGAAAACGCCGGAATGGTGTTCTATCAGGTCAAGCAATCCGCGTTTAGACCCTTTGTCGTTCGGGTGCGTACACACCGATTTGTGGTGGGCAACAATCATATCTATGAGGTCTCCCCATTCATCACGGGGAAAAAGCGGTAGGAAAAGGAGTGACGATAACTCGTGCCGGTGCGGCACGTCGCGCAGATTATCTCCCGTCACTTCATTTCGCACCCGCTTTTGAAAGAATGGGTGCGCCTTGCCGAGGTCGTGAAGAACCGCCCCGCGCACGGCGAGCGCAAGTTTGTCCGCTGGCAGGTACTCGTTGGCAACGGTTCGCATCGCCTCTACGACATGTGTGGTGTGGTCAAGGAGCGTTGTTCCAGTTCCGCCGTTCTTCGGACTTTTCGCCAGTAATTCTTCCATGCGTTTACATTTCCTCCCGCATCGTGCGTACCGGGTTGCCGACGATATGCAGGTAGCCGTACATCGCACCTCCCGCGCCGAACCGGTTGTAGCCGACGCAAAACGAATCGTCGGTCGCGCCGCTGGTACGGTCACCAACCTCGGTTTCATCCAGTCCGATCCGCGTGAAGCGCAACTCAATACCGTCGTACTCGCCGTTCTCGGAAGCGTCGAACGCGACTTCGGAAAGCGGAACGGGGTCGCCGACGGGGTAGACCAAATCCTCGT
>JACMIS010000625.1 GCA_014381035.1 Armatimonadota bacterium | reverse complement strand
GGTTGCGAGCCGAGGCGCCTATGGCCTCGTAAAAATGGGCAAAAAAACAAATGCGAAGAACAACAACTTTGCTACCGCACGTAACATCGCTCCGGCGACTTACGCGTATGCCGCTTAATTAATAGTTAAGTGAGCCAGCCGCGCCCCGTACTGGCGGAATGGACGGGACCGGTTAAATAACATCCGCTACCGGGTTGCCATGCGTGTAGCAACCACGGGAAATTAACACTCTTACCGTGCCTGTAGCCTGCCGACGGGCGACAACGCGGGACATTTAAAACGTTAGCTACGCTCGTAGATGCTTGTGCTAGGTATGTTTCGGACCAGGGTTCGAGTCCCTGCGCCTCCACTGTGGAACACTCGAAAATAAGAACGCCCCGCCCTTTCAAAAGGCGGGGCGTTTTTGCATCTGGTATAATGCCGCGCCATGAATGATTCCCCCCTCCCCGAACGCCCTTCCGCACGCCTCCTGATCGTGGATCAGGAACATCAGGCGATACTTCTTCTGCGCGTGAATGACCCGCACCTTTCCGCACGCGGCGACGGTCGCGCCTGCTGGGTGACGCCCGGAGGCGGCGTTGACCCCGGCGAATCGTTCGCCCAAACCGCCGTGCGCGAGTTGTGGGAAGAAACCGGGCTTGTCGCAGGACGGAACGCCATCATCGGCGGAATAGTGCGCGACTGTCGCCGCGTGGTTCCGTGGGGCAACCCGGCGACCCCGACGCAGATGCTTTCCATTGAACGGTACTTCGCGGTGCGACTCCTGTGCGCCCCGTCTACTGTGTGCGACACGAACCTGGTGGAGGGCGAACGCGCTTTCATCTGCGATTACAAATGGTGGACGGAAGCGGCAATACGAAGCGCGGCAGACGCAGGGACCGACGCGTTTTTCCCGGGCGACGTGCCCGATTATTTCACCGATGCCATCGCCGCTGCTTCTGCCGCGTCCGGAGTATAGAACAACGACCCGCCTCTTTCATTCACGCGCATTCCAACACGCGTAGGGCGGCATTCGTCACCTCTTCCACCGTCAGCAAATTCATACAAAGCAGGAACTTATCACCGGTGTTCGCGCACTGTTTCCGATCACAGGGACCGCATGGCACCGGATGCTGCAGTACCATTCCGCGCCCGGCGAGCGGACCATACCATGCAGGTGATGTCGCCCCGAAAAGCGCGACGTAAGGCGTTTCCAAGGCGACCGCGGCGTGCATCGGTCCCGTGTCTCCGGAGACAACCAGCGATGCATCGTCAATCAGCGCGGCGGATGCCCGAAAGCACAACTCTCCGGCGACGACAACCGGCGGAATCTCGAATCGTGCGGCGAGTGTGCGGACAGCCTCCGCCTCCTTCGGGCTCCCCGACAGCACGACGCGGTACCCCCGGCGAGCAAGTGTGTTGCCGAGCGCGACGAACCGGTCCCCCGACCAGCACTTCGTGTACCACGAGGTCATCGGAACCAGTATCACAAACGGCTCCCCCGGATCGAGACCATTCGCCGCTTTGAAACGGTCGGCGGCGGCGCGGTCCTCCTGCGTGTACCCCAGGGTGATCCGTTTATCGGCGGGTTTGGGAATGCCGAGTGCGTCCAGACTGAGCAAGTACTGGTCGATCCGGTGTTCGGGCAAATCGGGGAACGCGAAGGAATGGTCGTAGAACCGGGTGTAGCCGCTGGTTTTTCGGTCGCCGAAAAAACGGCGGAACGTATCGAAGACACCGATCTTAACGTTCGCGCCCGATCCGAGGGCGAGCGAGGGCCACTCGTCTGCTTGAAGCGAGATGAACGTGTCGAAGTTTCGCCCCCGCAACTCCCCGCGGAAGACGAGCATCGCCTTGAACCATGGGAACCACGCGAGAGTCCGCACCTTGCGCTTCCAGTACATGCCGTCCCAGATCAGGATTTCGTCCACATAAGGGTTGGCTTCAATCGCTTCCTGCGCGGTGTAATGCGTGAGCCATGTAATGTGCGCGTCGGGGTAACGGTCCCGCAAGGCGGGCAAGATCACGCTTCCCATCATGATGTCACCGAGTGCGCCCGGCAATACGACCAGGAAACGGTGCGACGCTTGCTCGCGCGGAACGGGACACCGCCGAACAGGAAGATTGACGGGCGTAAGCGGCGTAACGAAGCGGGGCGGGTCCACCCGCGTTTTGGGCGGTTTCACGCAGTGCTGCCCCTTACGGAGCTTCTCCCAGCAGCATCTTCTGCCGCTTGCGGAACATACAGAAATGGCTCGCCGCCGTCTTCGGAACCGTCCCCCTGCACAATCGCCTCCACAATCCGTAAGTACCGCGGTCCGATCACCCGCCAGTCGAAAGCGCGTTCGCAGTAGGCGCGGATCGCAGCGCGGTATTGCGCGTTCTCGGCGATTGCCCGTTTGAGTGCGGCGATGATCTCCTCCGGGTTATCACGGTCCACCACGTGAATCCAGGGCAAACTCGTGTCCAGATTGTGCGCGGCTTCCGCAGACACGACCAGCGACAAGCCCGCTGCCAACGCCTCGATGATGACAACGGCGTGTGCCTCGCCATCGCTGATCAGAATCATCACCGCATAATCGGTCAGGTTGTTTCGCACCTGCTCCCGATCCCATAGCCCGCGATAGACGACGTTCTTTCCGTTGCCCAAGAAGTCCGGTTCGTTCGTCGGTCCATACAGATCTAACTGAAGGGATTCTTCGCTGAGTAGCAAATCAGAGAGGAACCGCTGTTTTTTGCGCGGATACACGCGTCCCAGTACTATCGCCTGTTTCGGGGCGGGAGCGGGATTGAACGCGACTTCTTCCGTATGGATGGCATTCGGCAAGACCCAGGCTTTACCCTTATAGCCGTTGTCGTAGGCGAACTGGCGCATCTCCGCGCTGAGGGCGATGTGGTACGGGACTTTGAGCGTGCTGAAATAGGTCGCCGGGTACTTTTTATGCCAGAGATTCCTGAAAATCGTGTACGCGAAGTGCGACGTGAGAGCGAGGCGGAACTTGAATACCTGCTGGATCGGTGCCCATAATTTACAACGGCCGTCGTCGTGGATATGTACGATGTCGTAGTCCCACGGTCGCGCCAGCAGCACATTCCAGATACGTCCCTTCTGGTTGTGGATCGTGACGGAATGCCCCCGCTCGGTCAGGAACGCTTTCTGCCGCCAGATGATGTTGCCGACGCTGTCCCACGGTTCGGGCGGGAGCGGATTCCCCCCGTGGAAAACCAACAGAATTTTCAACTTTCTTCTCCTGCTTTCGGGCGTTTCGCCGAAAGGTATGTGGCGTCGGGTTCGTTGAGCCACGCCCGATTCTGTATTTCCCACGCCATCAGAAGTCGCACCGCTTGCTCGCAGGCGTGGCGCAGACTCGTCACCGCGCCGAACGTGCCTTGCTTCCACGCACCGCGAAAAAAGTACCGCCGCAGGAAATTACCGACCGGCAGGTACGTCAGTTTCCAGAAGTTTACCCGTTGTCCTTGCTCGGTCATGTACTCGGCTTCGATCCGGGCGTAGTTGAAGAAGTTTTCCCACATCTCGAAATCCGCCTGCCAGCACCAATGATCGAGACAGCCCTGCAATTTCAGGACTTTGCCGGAAACCTTTACCTTTTCATGGATCTTACGCTCGATATGCCCGCCGCGTGAACGCCGGAAAAAGCGCAGGTGCCACGACGGATAAAACCCGCCGCCGGAGATCCAGCGTTTCTGAACATAATTGCGCCGCCGGATCTTGTAGCCGGAAACGGCGTCATCGGGCGATTTCCCGCCCGCGAACATCGCCTTAAGTTCCGTCTCCAACTCGGGGGAAACCGTTTCGTCGGCGTCGATGCGCAACGCCCAATCGTTCCGGCATAAGCCCTCCGCATAGCGCAGTTGCGGTGAATAGCCTTCCCACGCCCGCTTGTACACCGTCGCACCATAGGATTCACAGACGGCGACCGTATCGTCGGTGCTGAACGAGTCCACGCAGATGATCTCATCCGCCCAGCCGCGCACCGACTCCAGGGCATTCCCGACCTCGTGGGCGCAGTTGTAGACGATGAGATAAACAGAAATCGGTATCACGACGGGGTTCCCTTTTTCGCCGAAATGATCTTGCGATACAGATTTTCTGTACGCTCCGCCATCTGCGACAAAGAAAAATGCTCGACGACGCGCTGGCGACCACGCTCCCCCATCGCACGGCGTTCCTCCGCCGGACGTTGCGCGAGATCACGGATGGCACCGGCAAGCGACTCTTCATCCTGCGCGGCGACTAACAACCCCGTCTCGTACTCCGCAATCATCTCCGGCGTGCCTCCCAGACGGGTTCCGATGACCGGTTTTTCCATCGCCATCGCTTGTTGTACGACTGCAGCACACGGCTCCGCATAGATGGAAGGAAGGACGAAAACATCGAAAGCGTTCAAGCCATTTTGTATGTCCGCGCGAAAATCGCCCCAAAAAAGCCGATCCGGTCCCAAGCCCAGTTGTTGCGCGAGACGCATCCACTCTTCCTTAGCGTGGCCATTGCCCACCATAACGCCGATCACCTCCGGCACCCGCGCCAGTGCTTTCAGAAAAACGTCTCCCCCTTTATCCGCGACAAACCTGCCCGCGAATCCAACCACCAATCGGTTCTCACCGGGCGGGATTCCCCATTCCCGCCGCACGGCATCTGACGAGGCAGTTACCGAACTCGCGGAAAACGCCTCGACGTTGGTGCAATGATGGATAGTGGTGACTTGCTCGGGCGGGAACCCGGAATCTATCAGAATATTGCGTACCACATCCGCGACAGCGATAACATGATCCATCAACACTTTACTATAAAGCCAGCGGCGCAGGGAGCGAACTCGTTTGTGAAAATGACGCGTCATCACCACCGCGGGAACATGGCTCAATTTTGCCGCCAGCGGTGGCATGACATACTCGCGCCCGCCGTGGACGTGAACGACATCGAATTGATGTTCGCGAATGATGTCCTGTAATTTAGGTAGCATCGGCAGATCGTTTGTGTGACGCTGGTGGAGCGGTATCGTCGGGATACCGCGCCGCGCGGCATCCTCCTCGACGAACTTCCCCGGCACCGCTGTGATATGCACTTCATGACCGCGCTTGACCAGTTGTTCCGATAGATTGAGCAGGTGAAGTTCTGCCCCACCCCAGGCTTTGAAGCAAGAGGCGCATTGTAAAATCCGCAGGGGGCGTGTCTCGTCGCTACCGGAAGGGGTCATTGCGCGGATATCCCTTTGTTTTTTTGCATAGCACACTCCCACTCACTGTAATACAACTGCTCGATTTTATCTACCATGAGGTCGAGCGTGAAGTGTGATTCCACACGCACACGCCCTTTCTGCCCCATTTCGATCCGTTCGTCGTCGGTCATGGCGCATAGGCGAGCGAGCATATCGCCCATCTGTTTGATATCACCGGGCTCAGCTATGAAACCGGTCTTTTCGTGCACGACCATTTCCGGCGTCCCTCCGGTATTGGTTCCGATGACAGGTTTACCGAGTGCCATCGCCTGCTGGACTACCGCCGCGCAAGGTTCCGCCCAGGTAGATGGCAGAATCAGCGCGTCCAGAGCGGCTATCGCGTTGTTAACGTCGTGGCGAAATCCGGCGAACGTTACGCGAGCTGTCAGGTCTCGCGCTTCGCAGAGGGCGCGTATTTCGTCCTCCAGTTTTCCGGCACCGATCAGTATCAGATGAAGCGGCAGTTCCGGGCGGTTTGACATCGCCCGTACCACATCGGTGATGCCCTTCTCCGACGCCAGACGCCCGGCGATCCCGATCACGACGCGTCCTGCCGGAATGCCCCACTCGGCACGCACCGATTCCGGGGAAGCCGTTGTCTGTTGAAATGCCACGACATCGGTGCCGTGGTGAATCGTTACCACTTTATCCGGTCGCAACCCGCACCGAATCAACGTTTGGCGCACCGATTCGGAAAGGGCGATGAAGCGGTTGCTGATGAAACGCGGAAAGAAGAGAACTTCTTTGAGTTGCAACGGATAGGGAGAATGGTGCGACATGAGTATCACAGGAACGTGCGCGAGACGCGCCAGGGTTGGTGCGACGAGATAATCCGCCCGCCAGTGCGAGTGAACCACATCGAACCTGTTTTCCTTGATAAATCGTCCGTACGGGCGGGCGTCATGCCAGTCCTGTTGCTTTCGGACGGTGGCATGGAAAATCTTGAAGCCACGTTGTTGCGCCTCCTTCTCCACAAAGAAACCGGGGCGACAGGAGACGGTGACATCGTGACCCCGTGCCAGTAAACGCTCGGTCAGATTCAAAACATGAATCTCGGCACCACCCCAGTTCAGAAAATGGGAGGCAACCTGTAAAATTTTTAACGGGCGGCGAGGCGACGAGAGGCTCAAGGGGGTCATTTGCGGTGCGATTGCGTTTTTTCAGGATAACTACCCAAAATAATATCACGGCACGTTTCGCTACGCAGGGTAAGCCAAGCCATGAACCGCCAGCCACCCTATCATCGCGTCATCGCCATGGAAGTGCTTAATCCGGTTGCTTCATTCGTTCGATGGTGCGCGTCGTCGAGCGGTCGGGGATGAGTTGCAGGATCACTACCTCGCCCCCGAGCGAGCGGACTAGCGGGGTTTCGGGCAACACGTCCGGGCTGGCGTAATCGCCGCCCTTTGCATGAATATCGGGGCGAACCGCCTTGATCAGTTCCATCGGGGTATCCTCGCTAAACACGCAGACGCCGTCCACGCACCGCAGTGCGGCAAGCAGTTCGGCGCGTTCGACTTCGGGATTGATCGGGCGCGTCGGACCTTTTAATCGTCGCACCGACGCATCGGCGTTCACTCCGATCAGTAGGGCATCACCGAGGGCGCGGGCGGCTTCGAGATAGCGCAAATGCCCGACATGCAGAATATCGAAAACGCCGTTCGTGAACACGACCCGCTTACCGTCCGCCCGAAGCGATTTCGCGAAAGTCCCGAACTCTTTGTAACGTTTCTCAGAGGGGATGCTGTTTTCAATTTCCATAAGGGCTTCTCTTGCCAGGTTACTCTGGTATGTTGTTAGACCATCACCTCCAACAGCAAGTATGTGCTGTATCCAAGGGAGGAGTGACAGCTCATATTCCCACGCACAAAAGTGTAAGAGAGGCATCCAGCTGTCAGGGTGATCCTCGACGAGTTGCCATACCGATCTTTCGATTTCCAGTGGCCGCAGTTCGACCCACTTTCGGAGCAACCGGAAAACTTCGTCATAATAGTGACGCTCGTCGCTGTCGGAGTTATCCTCCTGCCAGATCTCTTCTTCGCGCCCCTTTGCCCACCCCGGCGTCAACAGACCGAGATAATACTGCAGGCTTTTGGGTTTCGCCGACCGAACAAGGTAATTCGCCGTGTAATCCTGTGCGGCTTGCTCCTCCTGCGTAGTGACGTTATCCCAATCTGCTTCCGGTCCGAAGCGATACCTGATGCCATTGACGTTTTCCCAGATCCATTCGTTGATCTGTTCCTCGGTCGCTTCCGCCCTAACGTCGCGTAAGATCTGTTGTTGTTGCTTACGGTACTCACGAACTTTCGAGTATAAAACCGCGCGATACTCTCCGGCACTCGGAGAAATGTGGACGTTGCGCCCCCTACGCGATCCACTCACTACCACACCGCGATCTTGCGGGCGTCGTCCGCCGTTACCAGGTATACCGTCATCAAATCGGCATCACATTTCGCCCGCTCGGAGAACCGAACCGCTCCATATCTTCCAGTGCGTCGCTGACTTGCGACTCTGCGCCACACGCCACAATTTTGCTCCTCACCGGTCAGTGCGAAACTTGCCCCACTCAATTTTTCAGGGATCGTAATGCTCATGGATTCTCCAACTGCTTGATAACTGCACTTACCACCCATTCTACTGGTAGCCCGGTCATGCAGGCAATGTCGCCACGCCGACATGTTCTGCTTTGACACGGCAAACAAGACAGGTCGCGCCGCGATATCACCAAATCACGCGGCAAAATGGGTCCCGTGCGGTCGGGGTCGGCGGCTCCAAATAAACAAACCAGTGGTGTTCCCACCGCCGACGCGATATGAAGCGGTCCCGTGTCCGCCGTGACTACACAAGCCGCGCCCGCGAGTAGCGCACCAAGCTCTTTTACCGATAATTTCCCGGCGAGCGATACCACCCGTCCCCCACGCAACGTGCTCAATGTCGCCGCGACTACCGCGTCCGCGAGCGGCTGTTCGCTCGCCGTGCCGGTTACTACCCATGCCATTTCCGGGCGCAACGCCGCGACCTGGGCGATCATTGCTCCGAGCCGTTCCGGCGAGTAACGGTTCACCGCGTGCGACGCCGCCGGGTTTGCTACCAGATACGCACCGGTTATCCCACACCCCGCCAGTGTTGTTCGCACCGAATCACGCGCTACATTGGGAACATGAAAGTCCATACGCCGATCCGCGACCGTTTCGATACCGAGTGGTTTGAGTTCCTTGGAAAAATCGTCTATCGCGTGCCGAACCCGCCCGGTTTCCGGTTGCTTACGCCGGTTTTTGGCGAATGTTACGGTTTGGTTCGCCCCTGCCGCCCATGCCATCAGGTGAGAACGGGTCCCCGGCTGGAAGTTGAGAAACAGATCGTACCGCTCGCGCCGCAAATCGAGTAAAAAACGCGCGAAGTTCGCGATTCGTGCGTCCGCACCACGCTTGTCCCACTCCATGACGCGCCGGATATATGCCGTTCCGCGCACGGCATCGCTCATGTTTTTGCCGACAATAACGTCTATCGCGTCCGTTTGGAACGTCCGCGACACGGCACGAAGTGCGGGTGTAGCAAGAAGAATGTCCCCCATCCCACCGAATCGCACCATGCAAACTTTTTCGATCCGATCCGTCACGCCGCGCTCACCTCGCAACGCACTTTTCGCAAGATTCGGGACGCCGCGAGGGAGACTTGCTCGGCAGGAAGGAGAGACAGATCGTTTCCGTCGGCGCGAATCACTGCGTTGTACGGCCCGTAGTTGCCCCACTTATGCGCGATAGTAGCACCGAATAATGTCACAATCGGCGTATGCAGACCTGCCGCGATATGGGCGACCCCGGTATCGTTGCTGATAAATAGCGACATTTGCGCCAGAACTCCCATCGTCTCGCGCAGATTGGTCTGCCCGGTCAAATCGAAGATCGGGGTACGTGGCGACACGCGATCACGCATTCGCCTGGCGGCTTCCAGTTCATTCTTGCCCCCGATCAGCACAATCGCCGTGCGATCATCCGTCACAAGGGCGTCGGCGACGGCGGCGAAGCGATCCGTGTCCCATTGTTTCACGGCGAATGTCGCGCCCGGTTGAATACCGATCAGGGTCTCGAAGTTGTTCGCGCCGACCGCACCGAGGATCGCTTTGCCCCGTTCGCACTCTTCGGCGGAGATCCACAACTCAGGCGTCGGGTCATAGCGTCGTGGTCCCGGCGCGTCCGGCACCACGGCGCGTAGAATATCCAGACAGCACTCGATCTCGCGACGATCCATCTTGTACGGGACGGGGTGGGTCAGGAGCGGCGAGCGATACTCGACGGCGAACCCGGAGCGTACACTCGCCCCTGTCGTCGCCGCTAAGACCGCCGACCGGAACGAACGGTCCACGACCAGACACATTTCCGGTGCGGTCTCCTCAGCGTCGCGCAGGAACCGCATTTGCCGCAAATACCCCCGCTCGACCTTCGGGTTATACGCCACGATCTGATCGGTGTAGGGGCAACCCTCCAACACCGTCGCCGCCGCCGCACCGGTAAGCACCGAGATCCGGGTCTTGTCCCCAAAAACCTGCCGGGCCGCCCGCAACAATGGAATCGTGACAATCGCGTCGCCCATAAAGTGGTGCTTCGTGATAACAAGGACTGAACGAGGAATCCGGGATTGGGTGCTCGGGGGGCTCAATGGAAGTCCACGGTGCCCCCCAGTATTGGGGGGCGGGGGGCTTCCCAGGAGCGGTAAGGGAATGCGGCGTAACGGTTTCGATTCCGCGCCGATAAGATGGGATACCGCATCGAATACCCGGTCCGGCGTGATGGTCCACAGGCAGTCGTAGGTCCCCCCGCACGTCGGGCTTTTCCGGCACGGGGCGCATCCGAGGCGGTCGTAGAGAGTCGTCGCGGGAACGACCTTGCCCAGTGCAGGCTGCCACGGACCGGTATCGGCAGGATCGGTCGAGCCGAATAATGCGACGACCGGGGTCCGGACGGCGGTCGCGATATGAAGCGGTCCCGAATCACCGGAAACAATCGCGGAGAGTTTCGCGGAGATGGCGGCGAGTTGCTTCTCCGTCGTCTTACCGATAGCGGAATGAAGCGGGGCGCGGCACATCTCTCCGATTCGCCGTGCCGATTCCGCCTCGTCGGGACCACCGAGAAGAAGAATCGCCGCTCCGAGCCGGAAGTGCAAAAGGTCCGCGAGCCGGGCGAAATACTCCTCCGCCCACCGCTTCTGCGGGCGCGTCGCGCCGATCACCAGCCCAACCACTGGTTCCTCACCCGTCCGCACTCCGCCAATGAAATTTTTCGCGAACGCGGCGTCGCCCGCGTCCACCGTGATACGAAGTCCCTCGGACGCGGCGCGC
>JACMIS010000080.1 GCA_014381035.1 Armatimonadota bacterium | reverse complement strand
GTCCAACATGGGGCGCAGAACCATGCCCTGTGCGGGTCGGCACTTATCGAGCCGGGGAAGACCGTGCGGTTCAAGGACGCCCGGTGCGTCCAGGCGGCGCAGGGCGGCTTGCTCGAAGGGCGCGACCAGTGGTTTTTCGTACTGCCGCTCGGCTTGCGCGCCACCGCGCTCGGTCAGATCGGGCAGAACGGTTACAACCAACTGTGGGGCGCGATTGAGGAACTGAACGTGTCATTCGGTTTGCCGAAACGTGGACACCTCGAACAGATCCTGACCAAGCAACGCGCGACGCTCACTCAGTTCCGTTCGCGCTTCGAGTGTCTGGACAGGCAGACCGGCGCGTTGTTCTTCGTCGGCGACCGGCTCGCCGGGGTCGAGATCGCGCCGAACGCCGCCTACTTCCGTGACCTGTGGATGCCGCTTGCGGCGTTCGCTTACGGGATCGCGGCGCACGGCGTCGAGCGGACAGAAAAGCATTCGCTGTACGGCGAAGGGGAACCGTTCGCGGGGATCAGTGGCCTGGCCGAACTGCGCGACGCGCTACGCGAAGCCCGCGCCGAGCGGAGCGACACGCTGGCGACCGTCGTCAGCGCGTCGTCCGCCGGTCTTTCCGGCGCGAAGCGCAAGGCGGTAGGTCGGCACGGCAGAACCGCGACCACGCTGGAAACGCTGACGGCATCCGGGTTCGCCGGGCAATACGTCAAGCGTGAGAGCGAACCGGTGTATGTGTCCCTCTTTCGGACGCGGTGAGGTAAGCACAAGGAGAAATTTCGGGACGCGTTTCTTTAACAAGACGAAGCCCCGGAACGATAAAGCACTGTCGCCGGAACTGTGTTCGGCAAAGCACGGGACCCCCTCTTTCCATAGGAGAGTAACCGAAAGGTAACCGTTTTGAAAACGGTCTCAATTCGTGCTTTGCGCGGGCCACCTGTCCGGCGACACTCTACCTTTTCAAACGCAAGCCGCCCAGTTCTCTCGAAACCGGGCGGCTTTTGACACGGTGGCTACTCCCGCACTATAACCCCTGCCACTCGAACTGTTCCCAGTCCTGCGCGGTGTCCGCCCACTGCGCGACGATTCTGCCGCTGTCATCCCGGTTGCAGGAAACGTACTTACCCGTCACCGCACTTTTGAGCGCGAACTTGTTCCCGCCGAGGCTTTCCCACGTGAACCGCTCCCAGCCCTGAATCTGCGTTGCCCAGTCCGAGCGCAGGAACTTGGTCGCGCTGTTGTTGTCCACGGTTAGATAGCGTTGCGTTTGCAGGCTGAACAGCCCGACCTGCCCGTTCCCGGCGTCATCAAGACGGAACCGCTCCCATGTCCCCGGACCGGTCGCGAACCCGGCGCGCACTTCGCTGGTTCCGAGACTGTAATCCGTGGACCACAGGAAGTTGTTGTTGAGCGACTTGATCGAGATCGTCATGCCGATGGGGACCGTGCCGCCCGGCGGAACCACCCCGCCCGCGCCGCCGTCGTTGTTTTTTCCGCTCCCGCCGTCCGCACCGATGCCGATCAGGGTATCCTCGACCCAGTCCGAAAGGCTGAAGAAACGCGTATTGCCGGTCGCCATACCCTGCATATCATAGTCGCGCGGGTGCCCGCCGTGGTTCTGCCACGGATACAACTGGAAGTGTAGTTTCGGATCGTTGCCCGCATCCAACAGCGGCACAACCGATTTTTCCCACGACGTGAAGTCGAGTTGCGTAATCGACGTACTGATACAAAAGATGTGCGCGTTCGGGTACGCGTTGCGCAGGTCCTGTATCTGGGTGCGGTAGCGGTTTATGAAGTCCGCCTCGTTCGGGTCGCCGCCCTGACCGCCGTATTGGTCGTTATGCCCGATGGCGATCACTACCGCCTGCGGCTGCCACGCGCCGAAATCGTTCGTCGTGGTTCCGGGACCGTCCACGGTGTTCCATTTGTCGTACAGATGGTACGGCGTGAAACCGGCTTGCATGCCCATACCGCCCTTCGCGATCAAGCGCGTATCCATCCCGAGTTCTCGCCCGGTGAGAATGCCGTAGGAACGCGCGGCATTATTGGACCATTCCCCGTCGTTGTCGGGGTTCGCTCCGGCGAAGTTCGGGTCGGGAACACCGCCCTCGGTCACGGAGTCGCCGTAAAACTCGATGCGCCGACCGGAAAGCGGTTCGGGACTGAGCAAGCCTTTCCCCGCGTCCAGGTTGAAGCCTTTGAAGACGACCTTTTCCTCAATGCTGGAGTTCTTGTACAGACAGATAGTGTGGTTGGCGTTCGCGAGACCTTCCCTGATCGTGATCTCCCGGTACCCCGGTCCGACCGTGAACTTGATCTGGTTCGCGAAGTCGCCGTCGATGACCGCGACCATTCCGGCTTGATTGCCGAGATAGTCCTGCGATCCGTCGCCGCGAAAAACGATCTTCGTGCCGTTAAATCGCGTGCGGATCTGGGTGCCGGGCCAGTACAGGTCGGCGTAACTGCCGCCGTTCGTGCCACCGCGAATCATCCGTCCTTCGTAGACCAGTTTGCCGTTGTCGGGGTATACGGTCCCGCTCCCCGCTACCGAATCGTCGCAGAACGCGCCGGTAATCTCGGACTGCGACAGGTATGTGTTGCTCCACGCCGAACCCGCGTTGAACATCCGCACACACCACTTGTAGTTGTTCGCGACAGTGATCGACGTAGGAATAGTGAAACTGAGGGTATGCACCCCGCGTCCGGCACCAGTCACGTCTTTTGTCTGCGTCAGCACCGTGCCACCGCTCCCGTTGAGCAACCGGGCGATGATGCGACGGGCACCCGGCGCGGTGTGACGCACCTTTACCTGGATCACTTTCCCTTTTTCCAGAAGGCGCGGGGCTTTGCGCAGGTAAACGAGGTTTCCCGCCTCCGCCACTTCCACGAACCGGAAGTTATCGACGCGGAAATCACGCAGACCGATGTCGTAGTTATAATCGTCGGGACCGTTCGCATACGTACCGGCGTTATGGTAGACGAGAATGCCCGCCTTCGCCGCTCCCGCCGGGGCGGTCGCGCGGACTTTGATCACCTGCCAGCCGGTCGTGCCGCTGTGCTGGAACTCGCCACCGCGCACTTCTTTGAGGAGATTGCCGGAAGCGTCGTAAAAGTTGACCTGCGCATACATGCCGCGCCAGGTGTACGTTTTCTCGTCGCGCGTCTTTTTCGAGTCGAACGACAATTCGTAGACTTTGCCCGGCGTCACCGACGGGCGCGATGCCGGGTTAGTTTCCAGCGAGCCGCCCCGGTCCATGCGGAAGTAGCGGCTGCCCTCGGTGCCGTCGCCGCCCTCGATGTTGAGCTGGTTGCCGTTATAACTGTCCTCGAAGAAGTTCCAGCCGGTAAGTACGTCGGCGTAGTAGCCGTAATTATGGTACGGTGCCTGATTCGCCTGCTCGAAGCTGGGGTTTACGGTCAAAAGGTTGGTTTGCGCGGACGCGGGCGTCGGCGTGAGCAGAGTTAGCAAGCCGTTTGCGGCGAGCAGGATGCCGGTCGTCCATTTCGGGCGACGGGAGGATGTCACTTCAGGTGACGAGACGATGTTCATAGCGAGAAACTTCTTTCTGCCCGGAGGAGTGGAGGAACGGTTTACGGGCGAACCTTGTGTTGAGGCAAACGCTTTCTTATCGTTTGCGGACGGGGCGGGCGACAATCTGCGCCCGCCCCCGTCACGCTTCGCCTTTACTGGCTGAGTAGTTGCATCTCGGCAATCTGAGTGAAATCCGTCGAGCCGTTGGTGGCAGTTATCGACAACCGGTAGTAGCGGTACGCGGTCGTGTTCGTGATCGAGTAGGTGTTGGTCACGAACCGCCCGCCGAACGACTGGTTCGTCTGCGTGTTGAGTGTCACCCACGACGTTCCGTTGGTCGACCCCTGGAAGTTCCAGTTTTTGGGGTCGCGTCCCGGGGCGTCGTTGGCGGAGGTGACGGTGTATTGCTTTACGGCATACGAGGCGGTTCCCGCGAACTGGTATTGCAACCACGCCTTCACGGTGCCGGTCCCGACGTTGCCGAGCCATTTCGTATTCACGTTGCCGTCGAACGCGTTCGGCGCGGTCTCCCCCGCAATCGGGTTGCTACTCGCGCTCGCCGTGCCGCCCGTCGCCCGGTTGACCAACCCACCCGCCGTGGTGAACGCGATGTAGTTCAGGTTGTAACCCGCGCTGTCCGCCACCAATTTGAGGACCTGATTCCCCGCCGGGAGCGTGACGCTGATCGCCTTGCTCGCCCACGTGTCATAGCTGTTCGTGCTATCGAACGTGATGCTACCGAGGTTCGTGCCGCCCGCGTTTTCGAGGTGCGCCGAGCCGCCGAAGCCCGAGTACCGGAACGTCGCCGTGTAGGTCGCCGCGGAAGGCACGTTGACGGAATACTTCGCCCACTCGCCCGGCTGGACCCCACCCACCACATAGCTACTTTCGCCACCCGAGAACAAAATGTCGACGCCGTCCCTGCGGTACTCGCCGTCGTTGTTGCTGGGGTCGGAGTCGTTATAGCCGTTGCCCGGTCCGCCGACGTC
>JACMIS010000624.1 GCA_014381035.1 Armatimonadota bacterium | reverse complement strand
TCATAATACATGCCTTCCGCGAACGGATCTTGTCGTAATAGCTTGATCGCCAGCGGCAGCAGGTACTCGACCCCCATATCCTGCCCGATCATCAGACGAATGTCTTCTGTCGTGAACTCGCCAGTCGGCACATCCATTAGTCGTAGACAGTTTTGCAGGACATAGGTCTGCCATTCCGATTCCCGCGCACAGTTCTCCCACCCGCACAGTTCGGATAACGTTTTGTCGCTTAGGCTCTCGATTATGTTTGTTTCCATTTCGGATTACTCACTGCGCCGCCTCTATCCGGTCAAGGACGCCGATACACCGCTGTAACTGCTCCCGAACGCGGACGCGCGATTCAGGACGTTGGTACCAGGGCGGATCGCCGCCGTTGCTACATGCCCGACGCTCCATTTCCGCGAGGAGGAGTAACAGACGCCCGAACTCGCCGCGGGGTTCAGTCAGGAAATATAGAAAGTTAGACATATCTTCTTTCGTCCAGCCATAGTCTGTCTCAACATGGTCCCAGCCCTCAACCACTGCCTCCCAACCATCCTCGATAAGTGTTCCCATAATTGCCCAGACAGGCAGGCGCGACTGCGATATTGTGATGGCACCTCCGACCCTTTCATCGTCCACGCATAATCCGGGATACAGGTCGGTCGTCTCTTCGGGCGGGATACGTTTTGTAGACCGTAACGCCCAGTTATTCGGGGGGGCTTCCATGGCTTACACTCCCGCCTTCTCGCAGAGAGTTTTGATCTGTGCCAGCAGTTCGCGCTCACGTCCCGGCACTACGACCGCCTTTTCGAGCGAACCGTAGTGTGCTTCGAGACACTCAAGCAGGAGTGACTTGATACGCTCCTCATCCGGTCCGTGCGGCAGGGTGCTGTTTTGATATGCCGCTTCCAGGTCCCGCTCTTTTTGCGTAAAAAACTCCTTGACCTGCTCCGCCGTCCATTCACCCCGCCGAATCGCTTTAAGTCGTTCCTTATCGCGTTGCAGATCAATGTCGCCGCCCATTAGAATCTGTTCGACCTCATCCAGAAGCCGGACGGTATGGTAGGCGAATTTACTGTCATAGCCGTGCTGTTCCACCAGTTCGGCGCGGCGGCTTCCTTCCTGTGGCGACTTGATTTCCATCTTGTGTAGTTGCGAGTAAGCGTAGCCTTTGAACTTGTGCCACGCCCCCTTGTGCAGAAACACGCGCCGGTTTTCGCGCACGCGTTCGCCGATCTGGGTGGAATGGATCACGCAACCTGCCGGTGTGAACAGCGAATCAATGATGTTCGGGTTGTTCTCCATTGCCAGATGAAAAAACCGGACGATAGAAAAAATAGTCACGTCGAACTCGCGCCCCTGCCCGCCGAGCGCGGACGGGTCGTTGATGTGGTGTTGCTGGTACACGTCGAAGCGCGGCTTCTGCGCCCCGAAACCGGGAATATCGCCCGCAAGGTGCGGAAACACCAACTCCTTGGGCGGCAGGCAGAAACCATAAATGTCGCAGTCGGACGTGTCGGACGACACGCCGTAGGCGACGCTGCCCATCAGCGTTTCATACGCGACGGCGTTCGGGAGCCATTTCGGTGGTTGCGCGAGGTTTTTCGCGGCGAGCGACTGCGTGATGCTGGCGTGGGTTCGTTTGTCGAGTAGGGACATGATGTTAATTATCCGTTCAATTGGTACATGACGTCGGTGCGCAGGACGTATTTGCGCCCGCTTTCGACGGGTGCGCCTTCGTGTAGTTGCTGGTGTTCGAAAATCAGTGCCATGCCGCGCTTGGGAACCACGCGCACGCGTAGCGTTCCGTCGTTGCGGTAGAACGCGGTGTCTCCGCCGATGAAGCCGTCGTTCAGATACACCATAAAGGTCAGAAAACTCGTCTCGGTCCGGCTCCGGTCGAAACTGCCGTCGAAATGGGGGCGGAACGTCTGCCCGTTTTCGTAGCGATAGTACCGGAACCGCTCGTTTAGCCCGAGCAGACTCCACTCCCCGACGCGGGTCGGTAGGAAGAGGTGGGCACGCCCGAATAGTGTAGCGGCGAGGGCAACGTCGTCTACCATCACGCGGGTGTTGTCCCGAATATCTTTTCGCAGGACGAAACCGCGCGACGTGGTCAGGGGCGCGTCCGTGTAGCCAGCCGCCTCCGTGGTCGCGACGTAGCCCACGCATTCGTCGGGCGTCAGAAAATCCCGGATCACGAAAACCCGTTCGTCATCAATCGATTCTTTTTGCATGTTGCTCTCCCGGCGCGGCAGGCGACACGCCCTGTGTAACGCCCGCCTCCGGGAACTGTATCGTCTACAACCGCGCCAACGACAAGGAATGATCGTCGGGAATTTCGTGATCGATTAGGAACCGCTTCTCACCGGACCCAACATAACCGCTTGCGGGCGAACCATCCGCCGCTCACGAGGAACCCGATCATGCACAACGCCAACGTCCCCGCCTCCGGCACTACGGTCGGGGGATAAAGCCTGGGGATCGTACCGCCGTTGACCGGGATTTTTCCGCTTTCCACTCCGACGATATTGCCCGTGATCGTGCCGCCGCGAATGTCCGCCGTCACATTCCCGTACGCGGAAACGGAGTTGATCACGTTGCCGGTGATCAATAAATGGCTATTCTCTTGCGCGGATCGTATTCTGGCTATTCCCGAAGCTGTTTATCGAATTAGCATTACCGCCACTGATATTGATCGCGCTGTTTCCGAAACCGTAGATCAGGTTTATCCTGCCGCCGTTGATGTCTACCCGGCTGTCGTCGAAGGCGTCGACATTGAACGCATAAAAGTTATTGGCGAGGCTACTGTGCCCACCAGCAGGCGGTTAAAGTTGAAGACCGAAACTCCGCCTCGAGAACCGTCTTCAAAGTCGTTATTGCCGGGTGTTTCCGCTCCTGCGGCAATGGTGACGGTATAGGAATCGAGCAAGGAAGTGCCGAGGTTGATGTCGTCCGGTGCGCCGAAAATCCCGGATGGGCTGCGCCCGATGATCACATCGTTCCCGACAAGCTGACTGCCTTCTACGTCCAGCAAACTGGTCGTGATCGTCGCCGCGCCCGTGTAGTAATAAAGGTGCCCGTCCTTGATCGGGTTCTGCGTTTGAACGGCACCGGCAAGCGCACACAACGAAACACTGACCGAGAAACGAAGAACAGGTCGTATAATATTCTCCTGAGAAAACGACTCCGTATTGCTATCTGAGAAACTTCCGCGCTCGCTGGCGCGACTTAGCGGACATAGTATACACCGTAATGTGTGTTCGGGGGTTTCCCCCCCGAGATCTATTTATTTGAACGCCAGCACGCCCTGCCGCTCCCAATAGCCTGCGAATCGGCTGTCGGGCGAGCGGAGCAGTTCGCCGGGCGTGCCGAACTCGACCACGCGTCCGTTCTCTAAAAACAGCACGTAGTCGGCGTCGCGGATCGTGGTCAGGCGGTGCGCGATAATGATCTTCGTGCAATGCGCCGCCCATTCGCCCAAATCGCGCTGGAACGACGCCTCGGTCTCGACATCCAAGGCGGAAGTCGGCTCATCCAAAACGAGCAAGGAAGCGTTGCGCAGGATAGCGCGGGCGATAGACAACCGTTGCTTTTGCCCGTGCGAGAGTTTGATACCCCGCTCCCCGATCTCGGCATCGTAGCCCTTTTCCAGTTCGCGAATGAAGGTATCCGCCTGCGCCAGACGTGCCGCACGTTCTACTTCTTCGTCGGTCGCGTCCGGTCGCCCGAGGACGATGTTTTCGCGCACGGTGCCATCGAACAGGAAGATGTCCTGCGAGACCAGAGCCATGTTGCGCCGCACGGAGTCCACGTTGTACTCGCCGAGCGGGCGACCGACGAGCCGGATCGTCCCGGAATCCGGTTCGTAGAAACGGTAGAGCAGTTTGATCAGCGTGGATTTCCCCGCCCCGCTCGGGCCGACCAGCGCAAGCGACGCCCCGGCGGGCAACGTAAACGAAATATCGTCCAGCGTTTTCTTTTCCGGCGCGTACCCGAACGAAACGTTCTCGAATACCAGCTCCGGTCCCTGTTCGGGCGAAAGGGTCAGTTCCGCGCCGGTAGTGCGATCCTCGCCCGGCGTCGCCATCACCTCGAACAGATGGCGCGACCCGGCGAGGATCTGTTGCAGGTTGTTGATGATACCGACCATGGAAGTAAACGGGACCGACACCTTGTCGAGTAGCGAAATAAACGCGACCAGCCCGCCGGGACCGATCTGACCGTTCGCCATCAGGACGGCACCGAACCCGACGCCGACGACATATCCGAGTTCGCTCGGCAGACTTTTCGCCAGACCACGCAGGCTACGTACCTGGGTCAATTGAACGTTATACGCGACGCCGCGCTTCTGAATGTCGCCCATTCGCTCGTCCACGATGGTTTCCAGCTGGTTGGATTTGACCTCGCGCACCCCGTGGAGCGATTCGCCGATCTGGTGGAACACCTGCCGACTGACTGTTCGTTGCAACTCCACCGTTTCTTGAAATCGCTTCTTCTGCACGAGGTTGCTGAGGAGTTGTAACGGTCCCACGACCAGTGCGATAACCCCGAGAAGTGGATGAACCGTGAGCAGGTACAGACCCGCCGTAATAAACGAGATCGGCATTCCGATCAGCGATTGTATGTCGGATACGACGAAATCTTTCGCCCGCTCTAATTCGTTATAAATCACGGTGAACGCACTGGACGAGTGATTGTTCTCGTGGAATGAAAGCGGCTGATCCACCAGATGCTTTACCACATTGCGGCGCATCTGATACACGACCGATTCGTTCAAGAGCGACTGAATCCAACTAATGACGAAAGTGACGCCCAGACGGGCGACGACGATACCGGCAAAAATCCAGAGGAGTTGCGTGAGCAGCGCGGGCGGCACTTTGGGCGCGGCATCGAACAGGCGGCGCGACGTGTCGGCGAAGAGCAAACCCAGTCCGATCCCGACAAACTGCGCGAAAAGACTGATCGCGTACAGCCCTTTATACTGCCGAACAATAGCGAGGAATCCGAGAAAGGTGCGATCCTTCAGTAGCCCGAGAATACTCCCCGGTGATTCACTCGCGGCGGGTTCCGGCTTGGTTTCGGTACGGGCGGCAAAGGACATGCGATTCCCTTCTCTCAGCAGCGAAATAGTGTTTGCTTACTATATCGCGTATGAGAAACGGCATGCTAAAGAAACTCGTCGCCGTCCCATTGGTCACGTACCATCGATTATGCTCCGTTAGTTACGTCGCCATATATTTTATACCATAAATGGTACGCCTGAACGCCTTCGGCGAGTCGTCCCTATGAGACGGGAGACCCACACGTCATCTACGTCCTGTAAGGGAGTTTCGCCGAAGGCGTTCAGGCGCACGTTCCAGGGAGCGGGGCAGTTGCCTCAGTGCCCTCAGCTACCGACGACTACGTAGCCATCCCCGTCAACCGTGAAGGAGCCGGAGGCATCGTTGTCCGTGGCACTCGGTTCCGGTTCCATGATCATGTTTTCCAGGGTGAACACATAAATCGAACCATTGTATATGGCGGTGATTCGAGCGGTGCCGCTCCGCGACCTCCAGGAAAAGAAGCTGGTGCCGGGACCCGTTTGGGTGTATGCGGCGCGGAATACCGACAGGTCCACGGTGTCGCCCACCCGGAGTTCCGTATCGGTGCTGTTGCCCAGGGTAAATGTGCTCGAAAGTGCTCTGCCTGCGATAGTAAACTGATAATCGCCGCGCACCTGGACGTCGTTGACGAAGCGGCCGTTGGGCGTGCCTGTCAGCGGGAACGTTCCGGTCTGGACATTGGCGTTGCCGGTGTTCGTGGCGATCAACGTGATCTTCTGCTCCGTGGTGGATGGCGGGGGCGGCTGCGAAGATGCAGGGGTAGGGGACACCAGCGTATTGCTCTCATCGTCGTCCCCGCCCCCGCATCCTGTCAGCAGGGAAGCACTGATAATCCCCACCGCGATCCATCGATACGCGCCGAACGCTGTCCGCCTCGTGTTGCGTGATTTGCCGGTCCACATCATTTTCTGTACTCCTAAATGGCTTCAAGATCTCGTTTTGACCCTGTGGACTCAGTGTACGAACGAGGCATTAAAAAATCGTTAGGATCAGAGACAGATCGCCAAACTGGTATCTGCTACCCATTCAGGCGTCGCGACGTGTCGGCGGAGAGCAACCCAGACCGATTCCGACAAACTGTGGGAAGAGGCTGCTTGCGTACAGCCCTTCATATTGCCGGACAATGGCGAGGAATCCGAGGGAAGTGCGGTCTCTCAGTAGCCCGACTATGCTTCCCGGCGGTTCGCTTCCGGCGGGTTCGGGTCTGGTTTCGGCACGGGTAGCGAAGCATATGCGGTTCCCTTTATCTCGGCAATGACATAGCGTTTGCTCACTATATTGCACACGAGTGAACGCACGCTAACGACAGATGATAAAAACATCACAGGGGCGAGATTCCGCTGTCGCTTATGCTAAAATAGGGCTGTGTTTGCCTGTCACGCCGCGATTGTGCGGCACCTTACTTCTTGTGCATCGGCATGTGACACTGTGCGACAATGGAAGAGGAAATGAGCACATTCCCTTCCTTTTGATACGCGCGTGATCACCGCCGATTAGGAATGTGTGAAAAAGGAATCTGAAATGCCTGAATTACCAGCCCCGTCCGAGTTCGCGAAAAAGGTCGCCACCCTTGCCCGAGAGCAACACGACCAATTTCACCTGATTGATGAGAATGATGAACCGTTGCTGTCCCAGATCGAAAAATACTGGCAAGCGGTCGGTCAACCCTTTGAAAGTGTCGAAGTGCCTTGGTCCGCTGTCTTCGTTTCCTTCTGTGTCAAACATGCCGGAGCCACGGCTGATGAGTTCGAGTTCGCGGCAGCGCACTCCGTTTTCGTCCATAAAGCCATCAATGACCCTGCTGCATTCCGTGGCGTCAAAATCAGTGCCGCATCGGTGCGTGTCGGCGACATCATCCAGAACAATCGCGGCGGTACCAGCCACAACTTCGAATTCGCGAAAACTCACCCGACTTATAAGTCACACTCCGCGGTTGTCGTTGCCAGAGGCGAGGATCATCGCGGAAAGTTCGCCCTTACGATTGGTGGCAACGAGTCCGACTCCATTCGCCGGGTCAGGGTCCAACTCAAGGACGACGGCACGATCCAGCAGCGGGCAACCAACCCGTTCATGTGTCTTCTGAAAAACGAAAAATAGAGCATACTACGGACGCTCAAGGTTTTCAGACAAGCCTTGAGCGTCCGTTCATGCTACGGTCTGGGAACCAACGCGAACCGGTGCGGGCGTGGTTGGGCGGCGGCGCGTTGCGCCTGCGTTATTTTTTGCGCGGCAGTGTCGAGGTCTTTTATCGCGGCGGGTAGGAGCGATTGTACCGATTTGTCTTCCGCATTCGGGACCTGAATACTGCGCCAGCGGGAGTTGTGCGTGTTGGCACGTATCTGGGTCAGCGTGTGAACGAGTTGTGCCTGACGCAACATCGGGGTCGCGAGCGGTGCCAGATTGATACCGGCGGCGAGTTGCTCTCTGGTGAAGTTCCCGATCTCCTGACCATCAATCGTCAGAACATAGTTCGCCGCCGAAAGGTTTTTGATTGTGAGCATTTCGCGGTCGAGCGTGTCTACGAAGTCCGAGGAGGCGAGCGCGATATTGTACGATGCGGCGTTGCGGGCATCGGGCGGCAGGATCGGGAACGGCAACGCGCCTTCCAGCGCATCCCAGGTGATCGTCCCGTTCGTTGCGACCTGAACCTGCTTCACATCTGCGTTCTGCGCTTCCACCTTTGTCGTCCGGGCATCCAGCGTGACGGCGGAAACGAGCGACGGGGCGTTCCACGATTTCAGGAGCGATTGCGCCATGATCAAATGCCCGCCCCAGCCCGGATGGACACGGTCGGGGACGATTTTCTGCGCCTCGGTCGGATTTACCGCGTTCGCCTTTGTCAGCATGGTAACGACGGGGGTATTCAGATCGGCGATACCTGCTCCCGTGCTTTTTGCCAGATCCCCGAGAAAGGCTCCGTAACGTACCAGAACGGCGTTGTATCCGCCGTCAAATGTCGCGGGGCGGGTCACATCGTCGTAAGGCGAGGGCTGGATGAAGGTCAGGCGAACACCCGGATTGTCTTTTTTCAGCTTGTCGGCGATGTGCCGGTAACCGGTAGAAAAGGTTTGGAAGATAGGTTCGTCGTAGGCGCGGTAACTACCATCATTCATGCCTAACATGATCGTGACTACCGTCGGTTTGTAAGCGGAAACATCGCGGTCGAGACGCAAATCAATCGGACCCCCCCCACCGCCCCCGACGCGGTCGCCGCCCCAGCCTGAATGCACAAATGAGACATTCATGCGCGGAAACCGGGTGACAATGTATTCCTCGGCGAGCAACGTGTACATCCGTGCATCGGTAATGCTATCGCCGTAGAAGACGACGCGGTCGCCGTTTTTCAGCGCGAAGGGCGATCTATCATTCGACTGTGCCGACACGGCGGACGAAGTCAAGGAAAGCGCGGCGATAGCAACGAGGGATACCACAGGCAACAGGCGGCGGCGGAGACGCGACGCAATCAAAACCGGGAAATTCATGGAGGGGCATTTACCTTATCGAAATCGAGATTTGCACAAAAAAGCCATATAGAAACAAACGAAAACGACGGTCGAACCCGGTTTTGGGTCGCCGCCGCAAGTTAACTTTGTATGTGATTCTTTCTGGAAGTCATCATCCAGTAGTTTCTTCATCGATGAACAGATATATTATATCATTTTCTTGGTGATCTGCCCTGATTGCTGATATTAGAGATCACGGGCAATTCAAGAGGGTTCAAAAATTCCCAGGTACTGTATGCGAGGAATGAAAATGCTTTTCAATTCAGACAGCGGTTCCGAACGATTTATTGCATCACAATTGTCTCTCCAATAAATTTCAGGGAGGATACCTGTCATCGCCACCCAGTCCTCTGATTTTCTATTGTCGTGCTGTGATGGTCAGGCTGCCGAACTCGGTAGATAGGCTCATCGGGGCTTTCCCGCCGTTCAGCGATGCTTTTACAGACTTTTTGAAGCTGTCTCCGGTGATGTTCGCGGGGAAACCACTGGTATCGATTTTGCCATTGCCCGTGTCCCCGGTGATATTGACCGACGCCGACGCGGGCAATATCACCGTTACAGAGCCGTTGGTCGTCTTCAGTGTGGCATCTTTTAACGTGGCGCAATCGTATAATTCTGCCGCGATAGCACCGAATTCGGATTGGAGAGTGAGTGCCTTCGGGGTTCCCGAGTAATGGACCGCGCCGTTCTCCGTTTGTGCGTCCACTGTGCCGCCTACTTTTTCCAGATTGATCGCGCCGAACGACGACCGGGCAGTCACCTTTTCTGCGTTTGCCGCGCCATCAATACTTACCGCGCCGTTTTCCGTCTTTACGTCTACCGTTCGTGCCGGACCGCTGACAGAAATCGCTCCGAACTGGCTCCGCGCTAACACGGAATCCCGCTTCTCTTTACTCTCAATCGTTACCGAGCCGTTCTCCGTTTGTGCATCCACCGTGGTTCCCGCATTTGCCACCGTGATCGCACCAAACTCACTGCGTGCCAGAATTTTGCCGATTGTTTTCGTGTCGCGGACGACAACCGATCCATTCTCACTTTTCAGATCCAGTGCCACCGACGGCGGAACTGTGACGCGGTAGGAGACGTTCCAACGAACTTCGTCCGGCAGGTCAGCGGGCGGGACGACACGCGCTGTATAGTTGTCGCCATCAACCGTGTCCGGAATCGTGAACCCGCTCAGGTATTTCGTCTGGTCCGCACTGCTCAGGTTGTTCTCTCCCAGAGTAATGGTTGCGGCGACTCCGATCCGGGCGGAACCGGTGGAGGGTTCCACGGCAATCGCCCCGAAATCGGTGCGAACCGTCACGGTGCGAACGGAGGTAGCATCAACCGTGCGCGTCACGATGCGTTCATCCTTTGCCTCGCTATGGCTATCATGGATAAAGATGTGGGAACTATTCGTCTCGATGGTCTTGCCATTGAGAGTAATCCCCCCATCGTCAACAATCACGGAGATCGGTTCATTCCCGCTCATGAGCAATTCCTTCTGAGAGGTGTCCTCCTGCTTGTCGGGTGCCGATTGATGCGGGGCAGTTTTGTTTTCCGCACGCGGCGGCGTTTGTTCGAAAATAGCCCGACCAATGACGCACCCGTTCAGTAAGGACGCTGTCACCCCGAAAAATCCGACTATAGATACTCTCCGACACATAATAGTAGACTTTCTGTTTGTAGTCGCGCACGCATTTCTGTTTTTCACTGTAGTCTAAGGGGTTTCCGTCCGCAGATACACCCAACTACAGAATACGATACACACGGGCTGCCCGACCGCGCTCGTCGGCTTTTTCAAAGACGACTTCGACCTTGCCCGACGCCACCGCCTCCGGAAGGTAAGTGCGCCATGCCTGATTCATCGCGGAGGAATCCGACCGAATGAAACTCGTCGTCGTATCATCGGTCAGCAGATATGTGTAGCCGCGCCGCTTGAAGTCGGCGAGCCACTCGTCGGCGTTGCGGTAATCCTCCCACGGCAGGAGCGTTCCGCTGTGGTTCGGGTTTGCCCAGAGTATCGGGCGGTCAATGTAGAAGCCGAACACAACATCGAACAGCGCGACTTTGCTACCGGGGGGCGTGTTGGCGTTGATCCATTCCGACGCCGGCAGGAGGGTTCCCATCCACTGTGTCGACGCCACATATTCGGGCCGGGACTGCGCCCCGAGCACGACGCGGATCGCCGGGACCGCGAACATGTTCGCTGCGAGGTACATCCCCCAAACTCCAGACGCCGCGACTACTCCCGCACCAACATAGCGAGCGAACCCTTTTTTCGCGTTCCACAATCCCATCAGTGACTCCGCAGCGAGGAGCGCGACGACCGGCAGGATAGGAAGGAAGTAGCGCGAACCCTGCACCAAGAAGAACCAGAAGACGTAGCCGAGTAGTGCGAAAATCGCCAGCACGACACTGGTCTTACCCCACTTGCCCGGCTTGAACGGTGCGGCGAGCAGGAGTGGTATGAGCGCAAATGTGAACGCCAAGCCGTACTCATTAAACTTCACGGCGTCCACCAGGTCGCGACTCGAACCGGGGGTGTGCGGGTGGTTCATCAACCAGGGCACGAGAAGCAGGAACATCGGGTCTTTCCCCGCCCCGAGCGTGCCCTGATCGCTGGAATACTGGGCGGCGTTCTCCACACTCCAGAACCGCCCCCCGAAAAGGTTATAAAAGTACGGGTACACCGGGTTGCCCGTGTAAAGATACGAGCGCAACAGCCACGGCAACGCGAGCAGAAGCGACACGCCCGCCCAGAACACGACCCGCTTCACCAATTCAGCCGAAACGCGTCGGCTCTGCACCAGATCGGCAATCACAATCCCCGCCAGCGTGATCCCCCAGAAGCCGAGCACCGTCCATTTGGTCCCGATAGCGAACCCCATGAGGATAGGGGATAGGGAGGGAGACACTGCATCGCTCGGCTTACCGTCTCCTCCGGCACTATCCCCTATCCCCGGTCCCCGGTCCCCTAGCAACGCGTACACACTCAGCCAGGTAAACAGCGCGGTAGCTAAGTCTACGTAGGCAATGCCTGCTTCCCAGAGCACAATCGGCGAAGCGGCGACGAGAAGCGCGGCGATTTGTCCAACGCGCTTTCCGTTCGCGCCCGAGTGCTGACGGCGGGCGAACGTGTAAACACTGAGCACGAGCAGAACGCCGCACAGCCAGTGGCACAGTTTCGCCCCGCCGACGCTTTTTACGCCGAGCATCAAGGTGTAGAGCATTTGCAACAGAAACGGAAAATTCGAGTGGTGGTCATACGGGACGTAGAAGATGCGCGCTTCGCGCAGGTACGCCTTCGGGACAGTCAGGTGGTATGACAGCGCGTCCCATTCCAAGCCGCCGGGCGGCGCGAGTGCGGCGATCAGGGTGCAGACGGCAAGTACAACGAAGAGCGCGTTGAAGCCGAGGTCTATCAGGCGACCTGATTGCGCCCCGTCCCCCAATTCCGGGGGGGCAGAACGCCTGCCGGTCGAGCGCGACGCCTCTGTGTTACTTCCGGTGCCCCCGGAATTGGGGGCGGGGGGGCGTCCGGCGATGTCCCGCCACAAGAAAAACAGACCCGGCAATCCGAGCGCGAAGATGCCATAAAATACCGGCGCGATGAAAAGACGGCAGACTCCGAGGACGAGCAACACGAGCGAGAGGACACCCATTCCGAGCGGTACGGCGAACACGAACCGCTCAAGTGGGTCTTTCAGCCGGACGAGCCATCGCCCGATCCCGTAGCAGACACCGGTTGCAAGCAGCAAAAACAGGAGGGCGAGTAGCGATTCGGTCATGGTTTAGTGTCGCGCCTCCTGAAGCGGGTGCAGCGCGTAGGATTCGATGTGCATTCCGTCGCGCCCCAGGGAGATCTCGGCGTGCCCGAAGTAGCGGGCGTGGCTTCCGGCTTGCAGAATCGGGACATGGTTCACAACTTCCGGTTGCTCCAAAATCACGTGCGTATGCCCGCCGATGATGAGGTCGATGCCGGGAACCTGCTCGGCAAGGTTGCGATCCGGCGCGATGCCGATGTGGGTCAGCGCGATCAGAAGGTCGGCGTTATAGCGGAGGTTGGCTACCTGCTTTCGCGCCGAGGCGACCGGGTCGTCGAACAGGAACGCCGACACCGCTTTCGCAGCCATTCCCTCCGTGACCATCGGCACCGTGACCCCGAAGATCGTGACAGTCAAACCGGCG
>JACMIS010000623.1 GCA_014381035.1 Armatimonadota bacterium | reverse complement strand
CGAGAAGGCTTTGCGCGATCCCCCACCCGATCAGGAGAAGCACTCCCTGTGCGTAGATCGCGAGCAGGCTCCGTGTCAACGCGCCGAAGATGAAGAACAACGCGCCAATGAACAGCAGGTTCGGGAGCAGAAAGATACCGATAAACGACAGATACGCGCCCGCATTGAACGGTCCGAACGACGCCTTGTCTGCCCACGGTGCAACGGTGCCGAGCAGGAAGCCGAGCGGGATGCCGCTAAAGATAAACGCCGTGACGACGTAGGCACCGAAGAACCGCCCGAGCAAATATCCCGCCTTGCTGATCGGCGTCGCGAAAAACAGTTCATGCGCGTTCGCCTCGAAGTCGCGGTACACGGCGGTCCCCATGGTCGCCGACGCGATTACCGACCCGAACGCGATCAGAATCGTCCCGGCGACGGTGATTACATAGGGCGCGTTGCCTTGCACCCTCCCGCTCCCACCGCCGATCTGCACCACGTCAGTAGAGATAAAGAGCACGGCGAGAGCGATCATCACGGCGAAAAAAATGTACGTCGACACCTGCCGGAACCGGAACCGCAACTCGAAAAGGAAGATTTCCAGAAAGTCTCTCATGCCGCCAGTTCTCCTTGTCGCGCCGCAGTCGGGAACTGCGTTCCCGCCGCGATGCCGGTGTAATAAAAGTAAGCGTCTTCCAGATCCGCCTCGACCGGGACGAAGCCATCGCCTGGCTCCGTCTCGCTGTAGATGAACATCACCGGCTTGCCCGCGATCAGACGAGTAGAAACCACGTGGTAGCGCGTCTGTGCCTCGGCGAGTTCCGCTTTATCGAAGACACGCTTGTAAATCTTCCGCCCGACGCCCGCAATCACGTCTTCGGGATTCCCCTGCGCGATGACGCGCCCTTTCGCGATGATTGCGGTGCGTTCGCACAGTTCGCGCACGTCCTCCACGATGTGCGTCGACAGGATCACGATCACGTTCTCGCCGACTTCGGACAGCAGGTTCAAAAAGCGGTGCCGCTCGGTCGGGTCGAGACCGGCGGTGGGTTCGTCAACGATGACCAGTTCCGGTGAGCCGATCAACGCCACCGCGACGCCGAGCCGTTGCCGCATCCCGCCGGAAAACCCGCCGACGTTTTTGTTCCGCACGTCGTACAGATTGACTTGTTGGAGCAGATATTGCACCGCCTCGCGCCGCGCTTTCCCGGCAGGGATTCGTTTCAGCGCGGCGAAATGCTCCAGCGTCGCTTCGGCGGAAAGCGTCGGGTAAAAACCGAAATCCTGGGGCAGATAGCCGAGTCGCTGGCGGAGACGGTCCTTGTCGCGGAGCACGTCCAGTTCGCCGAGCCGGATCGAACCGGAATCGGGGTCCTGGAGTGTGGCGATGGTGCGCATCAGCGACGACTTTCCCGCGCCGTTGGGTCCGAGCAGCCCGAACAAGCCGCGCTCAATCGTGAGCGAAACGCCGTTCAAAGCGCGGACACCGTTCGGGTAGGTTTTGGTGAGGTTTTCGATCTGAAGGCTCATGGATGATTTGTTCCTTTCGGTGGTTCCGCTGGCGTCGCCGTAGCGGTTCGAGGAGATTCCGGGATTAAAATGCGGGCTACGTGAAACCGGACACGCTCGGGAGTCGGTTGGTTGCGCGTGTAGCGCGAAACCGCAGTCTGGATTTCGGTGACTAACGCGTCGCGCTCCTCGGGCGACAGATACACCGCCTCATCCCAGTGCGACACTCCGTCCTCTATCGGACGCGCCCCCGGTTGGCGGATATACACACGAAACTGGTCATGGAACGATTGGGTGAATACGCCGAAGTAGCGCAGGTAGTCATCTGGGGTGCGCTCCGGTTCGGCGGTCAAGGTCACCCGCCCCGGCGATTGGGCGAACACCTTTTCCACGGTCGCCCGGTTCGGCAACTCCTGCGTCACATGAATCAAACCACCTTCATGCAAGGCATGAACATGACGGTATACCGAGGCACGGGAAATGTCGGGCAGTGCTTCGGCGATCTGCCGTGTGGTCAATTCGCGCCCCGACAGAGCCATTAACACACGGAAGCGCACCGGGTGCATCATCAGTTCACCGTGAGACAGGGGTTCAGTGTCTGGGCTATGTTCCGGATGGTTCGGCATAATTATATTCTCAATTTGATTATATTCTCATTTCGATATTGTCGCAACGCCCACATATTAGACGGTTTCAGCCGTACCTGATTCCGTCCGCACCGATTCGATTTTTCGATGAGGAAGCGGCACGGCGTGCGGCGGAAGCCGCCAGCAACGTGCAAACGACCTCGCTGATGCCGATTCTCGTCGGTAAGCGGACGGTACCGGTCGCTACATCGGAGGCGTCTCGCCTTGCCGTGCGGCGATCCGACACCAGCATCGCGGCGTCCAGTGAACAGCCGGAGCGAGCGAAGCCACGAGGCTACTTCGAGAAACGCAGCAGGGCGACCTTCTGGGTCGAGTTACCTAAATAATTCGTGTTCCTCACAGTCGGGGCGCGGGCGACACTCTATCGCCCGCGTCTTTCCTTTTCGGCAGGGGTAAAAGACCTCCCACACAGCAAGAACTCTGTGCGCCCTGCTCTGATGCATCCGCCGTTCGTCTCTTGAAACCGCGATACAATAGCCGCGTTATGACCGACGATACCACGCGACTCGAAGAAATCGCCCGCCGCCGCACCTTTGCGATCATCTCGCACCCCGACGCCGGGAAGACCACGCTGACCGAAAAACTGCTCCTGTATGGGGGCGCGATCAACATGGCGGGGAGCGTTGCCGCCCGCAAGAACCGCCGCGCCGCAACCTCCGACTGGATGGAGCTGGAGAAACAGCGCGGTATCTCGATCACGTCCACGGTGCTCCAGTTTCCTTACAACGGCTACGTGCTCAACTTACTTGACACGCCCGGTCATGAAGACTTTTCCGAGGACACATACCGGACCCTGGTAGCCGCCGACAGCGCGGTGATGCTGATCGACGCCGCGAAAGGTGTCGAGGCACAAACCAGGAAACTGTTCAAGGTATGTCGTCAGCGCGGCATCCCGATTTTTACGTTCATCAACAAGATGGACCGCCCGAGCCGCGACCCGCTGGACCTGATGGCGGAGATCGGCGACCTGCTTGGCATCGAGTGCGTCCCCGTCAACTACCCGGTCGGGGAGGGCGGCGACCGCTTCAAGGGCGTGTATGATCGCACGACCGGCGAGATTTTCCTGTTCGAGCGCACCCAGCACGGCGCGCACCGCGCCCCGGTGCAGGCTACCGACCTTTCCGACCGCGCCACACTGGAGCCGCTGATGGGTACGGAAGGTTACGAGAAATTGGTCGCCGACATCGAACTGTTGGACGTTGCCGGGGAACCGTTAGACGATGGCAAGATCGCGCGCGGGGAAATCTCGCCGGTATTCTTCGGGTCGGCGGTGACCAACTTCGGCGTCGAACCGTTCCTGCGCCGCTTTATCGGGATGGCTCCCCCGCCCGCCCCCCGCCTCGCCGACAAGGGCGACGTGTTCCCCGAGGAGCCGGAGTTTCGCGGGTTCGTCTTCAAAGTGCAGGCGAACATGGACCCGAACCACCGCGACCGGATCGCATTCATGCGCGTCGTGTCCGGCAAGTTCGAGCGTGACATG
>JACMIS010000622.1 GCA_014381035.1 Armatimonadota bacterium | reverse complement strand
GAAGGATTGACGGGCTTGGTCGTCCTCGGGAATGCCTGGGAAAGCATGGACGTTTTCATGGCACTCGGGCAGAAGTTGATCCGCTCCGACTCCGGGGTGTTGGGCTACCTTTCTGGTTTGCGGGCGACTGAATTGGCAGACGCCGGGAAGAAGTCGCTACTTTCGCCTCTGAACCCTGACGATAGCCGCGATCCAAAACAGCGTATCGAGCACGAAACCCGTGTGGAACTGCGCGGCAAGGAGCGTCTACGGAAGAAATATCCCGAACTTCGCGCCGAAGCCGAAGCATGGCAGAAGGCACGGACCGATTTTATGACGGTGCGTCTTTCGGCAGGGCGTCACCCGGACACAGATCCGACATTCTGGAACGGGTATCGCCCTCAACCCGCTCCCTCGCTGTCCACCGGCGCGTTCGCCGAGTGGCAAGATAGAACGTTTACGGCAACGAACATATCTCTGGGAATTTTCTATACACTGATTGGAGTCAGTACACTCGTTGTTGTACGGTCATTCGTCGGCTGGTGGCGAAACCGGGTGTAGCGGGGGGACCCCGCTACCAGGTGCGGGGCGGGGGCTACCGTTTTATTTGTCCGCGAGGAAGACGCCGATATTGCCCTCGGTGCCGGTGGGTTCGAGTGGTTGCAGGGTCGCGGTCGCGCTTAGTTCGCCGGTGAGCAAGTTTTTGACGATGGGGCGTTTGTTGTTTTTGACGATGGTCACGGTTTCCGTCCCGACCGGGGCGTAGACCGCGATCAGGACCTGTTTCGTGACCTGGCAGACCAGCGGGAGGTAATCCGGCGAGTCGCCGCTCGGGAGCGAGACTTTGACATACTCGGCGGTCGCCGGGTCGGGAACGAACGTCTGCCAGTCGCGTTTCAGCGTCATTTTGTCCCAATCCGCGACGCCGCCTCCGGCGCGTGTGGCGATTGCGAGCAGGACGTTCATGGAAAGTGCCATCAACGCCCCCCGGTCCGCGACATTCAAGTAGCCGGCGTAACCTTTGAGCATCGCGTCGGCGGCGCGAACGGCGCGCAGGGCGAACACGATCCAGAGTACCGGGTTATCCACGCGGGACAGGGCGAGTGCCGCCCGCGCCCCGGCGAGGGTGGACGATAGCAACGGCAGGTCCTCCTGCACAGGTTCGTCAACGCCGGGGGGATTGGAAAGGGTACCGTCCGGGAGGCGCCGTGCGCGAATCGCCTGACCGATCTCGCGGGCGAACGCGATCAATTCCGGTCGTTCATACTCCTGAGAAACTAAAAGAACGCCCTCAGCAAGCGCGGCAAGATTCGCGGTCGCGGCGGTGTCGAACGTGAGGGAGAAGTCGGCGTAGCGTTCGGATAGCGTGGTGACGATGCGAAGCGATGTTTTGAAATAGACTTCATTTCTGGTAGTGCGGAACGTTTCCACGAGCGGCAATAACGCCTCCCCGGCAAGCCACGGAGACGCTTCAATGAGCGGTTTGCCATCCCAGGCGAACCGTTCCGCTTGCGGTAACCCGTCGCGGTCGAGGCGCAGGAGAAGCCATTGTGCTGCGGCAAGCGCGGTGCGTTCGTACAACTCCACGTCGAAGTGCGACTGCAAAACCTGCAAGCCCTTCGCGGTCCGCGCCGTGGTGGTGAACGATACCGTACGCTTGCCGTTCAGATCGCCCCATTCGGTCTTGCGAACCAGGGCATCGAAAATCGCCCCCCAGTGTGGCGATTCCTCCACGTTGTTTTGAAACTCGCAGATGCCGTTGGCGAGAAGGCGGGCGCGACGTTTCAGCATTTCATCGCCGCAGGAGAGATACCGGTTCAGAATCGCCTGTGTTGTCAGCGCGGCGTCCGCGCCCGGACCGACCAACAGAACGTCGGCGCGGTGGGGACCGATGCGGAACGTGTTCTTGTCCGCGCCCCGTTTCTCGATGATGTCCTGGCGAGACAGTTCGCGCTCGGCGGTTTCCGTGACACGGCGTAGAAAGGGTGCCGTGGCGGTCGGGGGGATTTGCGCCCTATCCGACGCATCGGCGAGATGCGTTGCCAGCGCGGAAACCGCCTCTACATCGGTTTTCGCATAGGCGAACCAGGTTTCCCACGAGATCGTGGAACCGTTCCCGGCAAGGTCGGCGTTTTCCAGAGACAGATAAACGCCGTTCTCGTCCGCTGTCACCATCGGCAGGACGCCATTCTGCTTTTGCGCGATGACGGAAACCGCGACATCGTTGCTTAGAAGGACGATACCGAGACCTTCGGCACCGGGCAGCGTTAGCACTTTCGCTCGCCCAGGAGCCAGTGGCAGTTGCAAGCGGATCGCTTCTGGGGAACGATCTTTGGCTTCCGTGGAGACCGCCATTGCCAAAGCGGGCGCGGTCGCCGTTACGCGCCAGAACCACGTAAACCGGTCGTCGCGTCCGGTAATCATCACGCCGCAACGCACCGCCGAACGCCAGGACATGGAAGTCCGCCGTTTCGCTCCTAAAAGTACGCGGTCCCGCTTTTTACGGGCATGTTGCCGCAAAAACACCGGAAAATGCTGTCCCCGACACCGGATCTCGGCGATGGAGCGCAGGGGAGTGGTCTGGAAAACCGGAATCGCGGTCTTTCCGCGATGATAAGCCATGCGTACGCAGAACGTCCCCGGCATATCCGGTAGTATTTCCAGCGCAATTTTACTATGCGGGAAACGGTAGCTCATCTCTGCGGAAACGGAAAGGTCGGGGAGCCGTTCCGCCTTCTGGCGCGGCTTGCGCTGTTTCGTCGGCGAGACGACTGGGGCAGAGTCGAGTGGGTCGTTTTCTTCGCCCCCATCATCGCTCTCGGCATCGGCGGCAACGAGCGAGAGGAGGTCGTCGCTGTCCTCTTCCTCGGCTTCTTCACCGTCACTGGCGGGGGAGGTGTGCGGAAGCGGTAGGAGGGGGAGCAGGTCATCGTCGGCATCGTTCGCCTTGGCGAGAATCGCCTCCGCCGATGCCGCCCCGGAACCCAGTTTCGAGCGTGTTGAGACGCGGCGTTTCTTCGCGCTATCCCCGCCGATGACAAAAGTGCTACCGGTCAAGCCACCCACTTCGGAGTTATCTAACTGTTCCCCGTCGTCGGTCGCAAGCACTTCGGCATTGGGATCAATAATGAGAGGTTTCGTTTTGGTGGTGCGAAGGCGCATAATTATAATTCAGATTTTCTGCCTCGGTTTGACTGCTCCGCAGGATAATACAGTCAATACCGCGAAATAATACCGTACTTTTGTTTAAAATATCGGCAAAATAAGAGGGTTCCCACAGGAAAGTAAGGAGGCACATAACGAAAGTATGGAGTTTTCCCCGCCCTCTCCTTTAGTTTCGCTGTCTGTGTACCGATAATCGGGAAGTATCACCGCAGAACTCGTGTGCCATCCTTGCGTCCCATGCGCATGGTACCGTGGTTCTGGTGTTTTTCGCTCCCGACAAAGTTCGGTGCGCGTGGAAGGATAAACGTAAACGTGTCCGCACTCGCTTCACTGTTTGGTAAAGAAGTTTTGGTTGGAATAGATGTCGGCTCTTCCGCTCTGAAGGCGATTCAGGTCGAGCCGACCCGGGACGGCTTTCGGGTGATCCGCGCCGCGCAACAAAAAACACCGGTGGGAGCGATCCGCGATGGCGTGGTGCAGGATCGTGACGCGGTCGCGAACGCGATCCGGCAGATGCTGAAAGCGGCGAACATTACTGCGAACTCCGCCGTGATCGCCGTCTCCGGACCGACAGTGTTCGTGCGCCAGATTCAACTGCCGAAAATGCCGGATGCCGCGTTGAAACGCAGTATTCCCTATGAAGCCGGACGCTTTATCTCCTCTAACGTGGACGATTCCGCCATCGCTTACGAGATTCTCGGGCCTGCCGACGAAGACCCGAACCTGCTCAACATCATGTTGGTTGCCGCGCCTAAAGAGATGGTGGACTCACGCATCGCTGTGGTGGAACGCGCCGGTCTGGACGTGGTTTCTGCCGACCTCGAATCGTTCGCCTTGATCCGGTCGCTCATTGAAACGCAGTATGCTCGCTATAACGACGGGAATCTTCGCGCTTTAGTGGACATCGGGGCGGGTCATACCGAAGTCACGATTCTGCTCGGAACGCGGTTCCAGTTGACCCGCGCCGTTTCTATCGCCGGGGATACATTTACCGACGCGCTGAAAAACCAGCTCCGTATAGATATTGGCGAAGCCGAAACGCGCAAGGCGGAACTGGATCTGAACGTGCTGATTCAGGGGAGCGACAATCCGCAGGATTACGAAGCCCCGCGTGCGGTTCAAAACGTGATTGACGAACTCTTGCGCGAAGTACGTCGCTCGATAGTCTTCTACCAATCCCAACTCCCCGAAGGAACGCCGCAACAAAACATCACGGAAATGATCCTTGCCGGCGGGTCCGCGCAAATGATGGGTCTGGCGCAATATGTCACTGCCCGCCTCGGGCTAGAGGCGCGGGTCGGCGATCCGTTCGAGAATCCGGGGATCGAAGCCGCACCCGAGGCGATGCAATGGCTTCGCTCGCAAGCACCGCGCTTGGGGTGCGCCCTTGGTCTTGCCACGAAGGACTTCATGGCTACGTCCTACCAGCTCAAATAAACGAGCAATTCCGTGTGGCATAGAAACTGCACGTACAATTGCGGGGTTTTAAAAAACGCGAAGCTGACCGGACGCTTCCGTTATCTAAAGAATACGTAAACGAACAATCGTGCGGCTACCGGGACCGCGAAAGAAATGCAAAAATCAGGTAGTAAACGATGCCCAATATAAACTTAGTCGCTGCCCGACGTGACGAAAAACGGCAAATCACCACGCTATCGCGTCAACTTTTTGTGGGATTGATTGCCTCCGGAGCCGTTCTGTTCGCCGCCATCGCCGGGTGGGGGATTGTGCTCAATACGCAGGGGTCGCAGATAAAAGAGCTGGACTCGAAATTAGCGGAACTTCAGCCGAAAATTGATCGCATCGAACAACGCAAAAAGGACATCGCCGCCCTCAAGCCAAAGGTGAAAACGCTGGATGACGCGCGACTTTCCACATTGCGCTGGCGGGCATTCATGAATGTTCTCGCGGAAGCGACTCCGCCCTATGTTTACTACACCTCGGTGACAACGGCGGGCGACACGGAAACACCGTCGGTAAATCTCAAAGGGATGGCACCTTCGAACGCTATCGTCGGTGAGGTGGCGCAACGGCTCAGCAAGAACGGGAATTCCATGTTCGATATTATCGAAACACCGCAGGTGACGAACGGTTCCGCGCCGGAAGACCCGGTACAAAAAGTGACATTCGATATGAATCTGTATTTACGCAAGGTATCGCTGGGGGATAGTGCTCCGGCAAGTAGCACGACCAGTGACACTTCCAACACCGATGCTGCCTCCAGTGCGGTGAAACCGTAGAAGAAAGGTACATAAAAAAATGTCTATGAAACCAACCGCACCTGATCCTTCGGTCCCCTCGTCCGCTACTCCGACTCCCGGCTTTTCGCTGAAGCCGAGCAAGCAGACGGCGATGATACTGGCGGGATTGATCGCCGTTTCTGTCGCCAGTACCGCAGGCTGGTCCTTCTGGCAAAACGGGATCCGTGAGCAACAGGCGTCTATAATCCGTAACAAAACGCAACAAGTGAACGACAGCCAGATGGTCGCGAACCAACTCGACGCGACCGAGGCGGAGTTCCAACAGGTGCAGGGGCGAATCGGGCGTTTGGAAACCGCGGTCAGCGAGAACGATTACGTGCCGACTTTGCTGAAACAGATCGAGCGACTCGCCAAGGAAAACAATCTGCGGGTAGACGGGCAGGAGCAGTCTTTCGAAGCCGCGCCGGAACCGCCGACCGATCCCGAGGCGCGTAAAAAGTTCGTGCCGCAACCGTATGACAAGGAGTTCATCACGCTCCGTGTTCAGGGACGGTACTGGAATCTGGCACGCTTTATGTACCGCTTGACGGAATTCCCGAAAATCCTTTCCGTGGAAAAACTGGAGTTTCGACCGCAAGACGCCGAGACGAATAAATCACCGCTCCTCAGCATCACGATAAACATGACCGGTTACCTGTTCAAGCCCGATAAAAATATGCCCGCGCCGGCACCAGACCCGACCGGAATCGAAGTGCCGGTTATTCCGAATGCCGCGCCGACTCTCCCGCCGCGCCGCGAGATCTAATCAGGCGATATTTCAGGAGAAACTGCGAGAAAATTATGCAACAAATCAGTCCCAAGGATCGCCCCAAACTTATCGCTCTTGTTGTCGGTGTCGTACTCGTGGTCGGGTTCGGCATCAAGACGACGATGGACACTCTCGCCAGTGTGAGTGGCGGTGGGGGAGCACCCAAGCCCGCCGCTACTCCCGCGGTCGCGGGAGTTCGACCGGATGCGGCGACGACTCCGGCAGACACCAAAACCGAAACGGCATCCGACACGTTCGTGCTGACGAATGCCGACACCGGCAACCGGGGACGTGACCCCTTTACTCCGGTCCCGGACAGCGAATTCGCCAAACGCTCCGTAAAAGTGATCGGTCTGGTGCCGCCCCCGCCGCCACCGGCACCGGCACCGATGGCGGGCGGTACCACTAATGTTTTCGGTCGAAACACAATCAAGACATTTCGTCAGGGTCTGGCCGGCCTGGACGAACGGGAAAAAGCTTTAGCGGCTCTTACAAGCGAAATGAAGGAAGTTAACAAGGCTCCCGTACGTCCTGAACCGGTGGTCAAGGTTTTGCCTCCCCCGCCGCCGCCCTATGCGGTGGTTGGTGTCCTGATCGGGGAGCCCGGCGGGCGGGATGTCGCGATTTTAAGCCGTAACGCCAGTACGGATAAAAAATTCGTGGTGGCGGGGGATGCGCTGGAAGGTGGGTTCACCGTGACCGCCATAGAATCGGGCGGAGTGCGCGTGATGCATCCCGGACGGCGACCCACGACGACAACTATTCCTGGGTCTGCTCCGGTTCCGGTAGGCGATTCGACAGAATACTACCTGCCCAAGCAAACGACGGTGGTCCCCGCCACGTCGGTGACGCTTCCTCTGGAAGCGGCAGCAGCAGCACCCAAAACCGGTGTGAAATAGAACGTAATTTTCGGTAAAAATCGTTTCCGTGAAAACGTGCCGTTCCGATTGAAACAGGACGGCTTTGTAGATGTGCGACAAAGACGGGTAAACAATGAAAAAAGTTTTATGGCATGCGCTGACCCTTTCACTGATGGGTCTTGTTTCCTGCGGCGAATTCGCCCTACTTACCTCCCCAGCCCATGCGGGCTGGGGTACGACCAACGGTTCCGCGACGCCGGTCTCCGGTAGCCGGGTTGTTTCCGGTACCCGGAATGCAATGCCGGTCGGACAGACCGGCATGTCCAAAAAGGCACCGACCGGGCGGCGCACGAGTCGCTACCGGAGTACAAGGTGGCGACGGTATCGGACGCAGTCTGTGGTAGCGAAAAAGCAGACCGTGGCACCGAAAGCGTTGGTTTCGACCAACATGATCACCGGTGTGGCTGTGATCCCGGATGAGTCTACGGTGCGCTTGATCATCGAAGGATCGGAGCCGTTCATTCCGGAAATCGCCTCCACGGTGGTCAGTGGCACATCGGCGACTGTTATACGGGTTCCCGGAGCCCTGAGCGACGTCAGCAACGGTGGCGGCTCGGTCGCGGTACATAAAAATGGCGTGTATACGATGCGCTATGCGAATCAGGCGACCGGACAGGTACAGTTCGTCGCGAGTACACAAACCGAATTCCTCGTCGAAGCCCAACCCAGCCCCGACAAGAAGCACTGGGAGATCGTCCTGCGCCGTCCGGCGGGCGAACCGACACAGGTAGCCATGAATACGACCGGTGGCAAAGGCATTCCTGTCATCTCGGCGAAAAAACCCGCTCCCGTTGTTTTCAAACCGGCAATTCCCGCGCAGGTCGCTTCCAATACCAAAACCGTCAAGCCCGTGACGATAACGTTGCCGGGGGGCGCGTCGCCCGCACCGTCCGTTAAGCCCGCCCCGAAAGTGGCTCCTGCGGCAAAGCCGGTCGCCGCCTTCGTTCCGGTGAAAAATATCGCGGTACCTACGATGCAACGCCTGACCCCGTCGCTTGTCGCACAAACTCCGGTGCCGGGGACCGGGGAAGACAAGCGCGTTTCGCTCGATGTGGTGGCGGCCGACATCAACGATGTTATCAAGGCACTCGCGCTTCAGTCCGGCATCAACGTTGTCACTTCGACCGAAGTCAAGGGCAATATCACCGTTTCGCTTAAGCGCATACCGATGATCGAGGCTCTCGACACGATAACGCGGCTTTCCGGGTATCAGTATGCCCGCCTCAACAGCGGCTATATCGTCGGCTCGCCCGCATCAGTTGCCGCGCTGACCGCCGTCGCTCGCGAAGCCCCGCTTACCACCGAGTATATACGGTACCGTTACGTTACATCCGCCGACCTGTATACAACGCTTCGCTCTAAGTTCCCCGGTCTGCAACTGCCGGGCAATGGCGCGACCAACGATGGCAATCCGGCACTGTCAAAACTGCTCGTCTTGACCGACACAGCGGATCGCATTGAAAAGGTGCGCACTTTTGTCGATGAACTCGATAAAGCCGCTTCCAATCAAACCGACACGCAAACCACCGAGCTATACAAGATCAAAGCCGCGAACGCCACCGACCTGATTCGACTGGTGCAACAACTCGCCCCGGCGGTTATCATTCAGGTAGGACCGTCGCAGTCGTTCCAAGCCAGCGGCACCGGGCAATCGGCGTCGTTCTCTTCGGGCGGTTCCTTTGGTCCCAACACAGCATCGTCGGGTGGTGCCGGGGGAGCCGCCACCGGGGGAGGGGCACCCAGTGGCGGGGCGGCAACTGGCGGTCCCGGCGCGACGCAAGCCCAAGCCGGAGGCGCGTTGAATTCGCCGACAACGCTGGTGCTTACCGGGACTCCTGCGGCGATTGCCAAGGCGCGTCAAATCCTGGAGCAGGTAGATATACGCACTCCGCAAATCTCCTACGAAGCGCGTGTCGTGGATGTCAACCGGGAAGACTTGCAACAGCTCGGGCTGCGGTATGATTTCACGCGGCAGGTATTCCTGGGCGAGCGAAACCAGACCGGGCAAGGAACTGTCGGACCGATCATTTCGGAACAACCGGCAAGCAATCCGAACTTCGGTGCGATCCTGCGCTCCCCCTACACGATTGCAGCCACTCTGGATGCTCTCGCGAACCAGAACCGGGCGCGAACGCTTGCTAGCCCGAACCTGTCGGCGATAGACGGACAACCGGCAACGGCGTTTATCGGTGACCAGATCAAATACGTGATCGCGATCCAGCAAAGCCCGCAGGGACAAACGATCCAGACGGAGACCGCGACAGTCGGTATCACGCTTAAAGTTACCGGAAAGGCAAGTCCGGACGGATACATCACTTTGTATGTCCACCCGGAGGTGTCGTCTATCACGTCCTTCGCGAACTTGGGGAACGGCATCTCGCTGCCGCAAATTTCCACCCGGTTTGTGGATACCACGATCCGTGTCAAATCGGGAGAAACGATTGCCATTGGTGGGCTTCTGCGCGAGCAGGATGTGAACAACCTGCAAAAGGTGCCTATTATCGGTGACATCCCGATTCTCGGTCAACTCTTCCGCCGTTCGGAAAAGCGAAAAAGCCGTTCCGAAATCGTTGTTTTCGTTACCGCGAAAGCGACCGAAGACGGAGGATAGGCGCGTTACTGCCTTCGTTTGAAGGAATGCGGGCGGCGGGACACAGGCGCGAAGACGCTTGCCGCCGCCCGTAATATATTCCCCGTAAAAATACGGGGTGAAAATGGACTTGCGGCACACTTCTCGCTAAGAGGAACCATGGGTGACGCGCTGTCTACCAACAGGCAGCGGGACCCATACCAAACGCCAGGCGTTGCAATGATGCGTCTGGGAAAGAATTATAGTAAAGGGCGACGAAACGGCGATGCAAAGCGAGCGCATGGGCGAACTTTTCGTGCGTAACGGATTGATTAGTTCCGATCAACTCTACAACGCGCTGGAGAAGCAAAAACAACTGGGGGGCAACAAACACCTTGGCGAGATGCTCGTCTCGATGGGGCTTGTTTCCGAGCGGGATCGTGTGCGAATCCTGGGTGAGCATTGGGGCGTGCCCTATGCCGACCTGACGGTCGAGGCAGTCAACCCGGTTGTCGCCACGATGATTTCGCAGGACCTGGCTCGCCGGTACAAAGTCATCCCGATTGAGATCGAGGGGACACGCCTGAAACTGGCGATGAAAAACCCGCTCGACATCTTTGCGACCGACGAAATCCGTGTGATTACTGGCAAGGAAGTCATTCCCGTCATTGCGACGGAGGAAGATATTCTTTTCGCCATCGGGGAAGCGTTCAAGGGCGGTGGTTCGGAAGCGGACACGATTCTGCGCGAGTTCGAGGATGAAGTCTCGATCGATACGACGCGCACCGACGAAGACACCCCGATTGATCAGTTGAAGGAGATCGCCGCGGAAGCCCCGGTCGTCAAACTCGCCAACATGATCATTCAGCGGGCGGTTTCGGAGAAATGTTCCGATATTCACATCGAACCCAGCCGCGAGCATGTCAAGGTGCGTTACCGCATTGACGGCATCCTACTTGACGGTTTGATCGTTCCGAAAAACGCGCAGGCGTCGCTGACTTCGCGCATCAAAATCATGGCGGATATGGACATCGCCGAAAAACGCGCCCCGCAGGACGGGCGCATCTCGGCGATTGTGGACAACAAGCCGTATGACTTCCGTGTTTCGACTCTGCCCGCCGTGTTCGGCGAAAAGATCGTGATGCGTGTGCTGGATAAGTCCAACATCAATGTCGGTCTGCATAAATTAGGCTTACTCCCGCACACCTTCGATATGTTCGAAAGTATGCTGATGCGGACCTACGGCATCATTCTCGTCACCGGTCCCACCGGCTCGGGGAAATCTACGACGCTGTACTCGTGCTTATCCAAAGTCAATGCCGGCGACAAAAACATCCTGACTATCGAGGACCCGGTCGAGTATGAATTAGCCGGGATCACGCAGGTCGGTGTCAATAAAAAAGCGGGCATGACGTTCGCGAACGGTCTGCGCTCTATGCTCCGACAGGACCCGGACATCATCATGGTCGGAGAAATGCGCGACCAGGAAACCGCGATGATCGCCATCGAAGCGGCACTGACCGGACACCTTGTTTTCTCCACCCT
>JACMIS010000012.1 GCA_014381035.1 Armatimonadota bacterium | reverse complement strand
GTTCGCGAAAAACGGGCAGATCCCCGTACGGGATGATACCCGGATGCCGCGCCCGGCGGGCGAGGAAGCACCCGTCTCGGCGTTCGTCTTTGATCTGGGGAAAGTGGCGGCGAAGCCGGTGTCCCGCTATCTGATGGTGGCGTACGACGACGAATATTCGATCACGTTTTTCCGCCGCAAGCTCCGTCCCTACTGGCGCAGGAGCGGCATGACGGCGGACCAGTTGCTACAAACCGCCGACCGGGACTACGCGAAACTGCAAAAACGTTGCCGCGACTTCGACACCGAACTGATGGCCGACCTGACCCGCGTCGGCGGGAAGGAATACGCGTGGATCGCCGCGCTCGCGTACCGTCAGGCGCTCGCCGGTCAAAAGGTGGTCGCGGACGCCAACGGTCAGCCGCTGTCGTTTTCCAAGGAGAATTTCAGCAACGGCTGTATCGCCACCGTGGACGTGATCTATCCGGCGTCGCCGCAACTGCTCCTGTTCAGCCCGACGCTGGTCAAGGCTTCGCTGGTTCCGCTGCTCCAATACTCCATATCGTCACGCTGGAAGTGGCCGTTCGCGCCGCACGACCTCGGGACGTACCCGGTCGCCAACGGGCAGGTGTATGGCGGCGGCGAGCGCACGGAAGAGAACCAGATGCCGGTGGAGGAGTCGGGAAACATGCTCCTAATGCTGGCGGCACTGGCAAAATCCGAGGGGAACGCCGACTTCGTCGCGCCGTACTGGTCCAAGATCACCCAGTGGGCGGAGTATCTCGCGGACAAGGGATTCGACCCGGAAAGCCAACTTTCGACCGACGACTTCGCCGGGCATCTCGCGCACAACGTCAACCTTTCCGCGAAAGCTATCGAGGCACTCGGTGCGTATGCGTACCTCGCCGAACTGCGCGGCGAAAAGGCGAACGCGGCAAAGTACCGCAAGACGGCGGAATCGTTTGCCGCACGGTGGATTGCAGAAGGCGCGAGCGGCGACCACTACCGGCTCGCGTTCGACAAGCCAGAATCCTGGAGCCAGAAGTACAACCTCGCGTGGGATCGAATTATCGGGCTGAACCTGTTTCCAGCATCAGTGATCCAGCAGGAAACCGCGTTCTACCGGACCAAGATGAACCGCTACGGCTTGCCACTCGACAGCCGCGAGAACTACACCAAATTGGATTGGACGATCTGGACCGCGACGCTCAGCGGCGACCGCCAGGATTTCGTTTCGCTGGTGACGCCGGTGTACGATTACCTGAACGCGACGCCCGACCGGGTGCCGATGAACGACTGGTACCGCACCGTGGAGCCGAACAAGGTCGGTTTCCAGGCGCGTACCGTGGTCGGCGGCGTGTTTATCAAAATGATGGACGACCCGGCGATGTGGCAGAAGTGGGTCAAGCGCGACAAAAACACTGCGCGGGGCTGGGCACCGATCCCAGAACCGCCGACGATCACGACCGTGGTTCCGACCTCGCAAACATCGGGGCTGATGTGGCGGTACACGAACGCCATGCCTTCCGCGAACTGGTTCCAACCCGGTTTCGACGATTCCGGGTGGAAGTCGGGCGAAGCCGGGTTCGGGACGAAGGGCACGCCGGGCGCGATTGTACGCACCGATTGGAACACGTCCGACATCTGGATACGCCGCGAGTTTACGATGCCGGAAGGCAAGTTCGATAGCCTGCACCTGAACCTGCACCATGACGAGGAGGCGGAAATCTATATCAACGGCGTTCTCGCGGCGCAAGTCGCGGGCTTCACCGGGGATTACGACCTGACCCCGTTACTACCGGCGGGACGCGCGGCACTGAAACCGGGTAAGAATAGTATCGCGATACACTGTCACCAGAGCGGCGGCGGGCAGTACATCGATGCCGGGTTCAGCACGCTGAAGGAGTAGTGAAGGTAGGTTCTCGGTCATTTTTCGGACGTTGAAACGTTCCCGCCCAGTTAGAAACAGCTATGAATACGCGGCAGATGTACCTCCAACTCCCTCTCGCGCTCATGG
>JACMIS010000621.1 GCA_014381035.1 Armatimonadota bacterium | reverse complement strand
GTGAGCCAGCTACCGACCAACCCGGTAGCACCCGTGACAAAAACGCGTTTGTCGGTCCAGTAAGAGGAGGTATTCATAAATATTGCCGTAAAGACAGGATTGAGACTGTTGAAACTGTGGAAGTATTCGAAAAGGATGGGAACGAGGGCATTATAGCATCTCTCTTTTTTTCTGACAAGCAAAAACAGCACCCGTCGGACGAAGCAAGTCTATTTTGTATCAACGCTATTACAACCCACTGACTTTCAATAGCATCTATTGTATATATGACCGTGGCGCTTTTGTGATTCCCCGGTTGTCTGTCGCCCATTCTACCCTTGCGAGACCGTTTCAAAGCAGTTTAATTCGTGCGCCACGGATAATATTGGAAACTCCCACATTTCTCTGTTAAGATTCGGTCCTCCGAAGCGCAATTATCAGCGACCCGTCGCAGTCGCTCTGTAAGCAGATCCATGCAACAATAGTCGGGCGAGTCGGACAGTCGTTGCCCCAATCACCCAACATCCCACTACCTAACTTTTCCTTGCTTTAAATACGCGTCCAACTGGCGGCTGAACCGGGTTGCACCCTCGCTGTTGAGGTGGAGGTGGTCCGCGAAATGCTTTTCGTCGGTGATCCAGTCGGAGGCATTGACATATTCGGCACCCTCTTTTCGGAGGGCTTCCTGCTGGTGTTTGCGTAGTTGCAACCACTCCGCGTTATCGTAATAGGTGGAGCGGTGGTGGAGCGACATCGGCATCTCCACGAAAATCGCCCTGCCGCCCAGTGCTTTTGCTTTCGCGATAAAATCCCGGACCTCCGGTGTCAGTGGGGCGTTCTCGCGCAGTAACCGCACACACTCTTGCCGGAATTGCTCCCGCGTCCCTGCTTCCAACGCGTTGAAATCATCCACGCGCCCGAAACGGTTTGTTTCCAGTCGCGGCATGTCTAACTGTGCGATCTCGCGCCGTAATTTCTCCACCTTTGCCCAAACATCGCTCCGCTCCGTGAAAAACGGCAGGTACCCATAAAATTGGAATATCGACTGCTCGACAGGGTTCCTCGGATAATAATATCGGGCGGCAAGCGCGGGGTTCTCGTAATAGGAGAGGGCACGGTTGCCCACCAATGTCGGCGGCGGGGTTTCCATGAGTTGAAAATCGAAGAATCCCTCGACAACGGTCGGCTGATCGTACTGACCGGGTTTGATCCGATGGAGAATCAAAAGGTGTTCTACCAGAGTGCTGGCACCGATCCCGACGTTCAGCGCGGGACCGGAGGCGACGAACTCGGCTTCGTTGATTCCCGCCGCGATCAGCGAATTCCCGAACAGGAGCGTTTTTACCGGGCTCGCATTTGTCGTGATCTTGCGTACAGTGGCGCGGCCGGGCACATTCCGCGCCAGATGCCGCAGGGAGACATTGATCAGTGCGAACAGTATCAGGGCGACGGCGAACTGGCGCAGTAGATGCCTGGTCTCGAATGTTTTGATCGCGTTACTCATGAAATTCGTGGTTGATCCGTCGCTTCGTCAAAAATCAATATAAATAAATTTCGAGCTTTGCCCGGAAAATATCAGGATCAGCAAAATCAAAAATGCCCAGTAGACGCCCCACAGTGGCGACGATAAAGACACTTTGAAACCGGATGGGGCGACATCGGTCGCCCCGGTCAGATAATCCACGATATTTCGCATCTGTTCGAACATAAAATCGCCTTACCCCAGGAACAATCGCTGGAAGAACCGGAGCGCGGTCGCAAAATCCATCGCGAAGAATGCCCATCCTAAGTTGACCGACACGAATGTCGCCGCCCAGGACGCGATCTGCACGGCGGTTCGCATCGCCGGACCACCCGTCTCCAGCGCGTCCTTGAAGTACGGGACGACGTTTAGCGTCCACAAACGGTGGACGCAGAGCAGTAGCGCGTGCCACGCCCCCCAGACAAGGAAGTTTATCCCCGCGCCGTGCCAGATGCCCGATACCAGCATCACGATACATAAATTGACGTACACCCTCCCGGCAGCGACCCGCGACCCGCCGAGCGGGAAGTAGACGTATTCGGTCAGCCATTTCGAGAGCGAGATATGCCAGTGTCGCCAGAACAGGGCGATGTTTGTCTGCGCATACGGGGCGTCGAAGTTTTCCGGGACCTTGATCCCGAACAGTCGGGCGGAACCGATAGCAATATCCGAGTACGCCGAAAAGTCGAAATAGATCTTGATGCCGTAGGCGAATATCCAGACGAGGAGCGTGCCGCTGTGTTGTACCTGTTCTATATCGCTTGCGTTCAGGTGGTTCGTCAGTGCGGTCAACAGGTCCGCGACGGCGAACTTCTTGACCAGACCGACCAGAATCCGCGTAATCCCGCGTTGCCAGTCCAGCGCGACATCGCGCGAAGGGTTTTCCAACTTCGGCAAAAAGTCCTGAATCCGCTTGATCGGTCCGGCTACCATGGTCGGGAAAAACAAGATGAACGCGAGGAAGCTACCCAGTTTCGGTTGCTCCGTTTTCCCGGAGTAAACGTCCGCCGCATAATGGATGAACTCAAACGTGAAGAACGAGATCCCCAGCGGCAGGAACGCATCTTCCCAGTACCACGGGCTGTTTTGTGGCTTGCCGAATAAAACGCCGCCGAAGAAGTTGAGATATTTGAACGCGCAAAGAAACAGCACCGACTGCACGATGACCAGAATACAGGCGGGCGAGTTTTTTTTACACAGGTAGAGGCAGCACAGGGATTGCCACAAAATAACCAGCAGACACCACGCGCCCAGTGCGCCGCCGACGGTGGTCAGGGAGAAATAAATGAAAAAGATCGCGCCCGAAAGCGCGAGTATCCAGGGGCGCAACGTGTCGCTTGCCCGGCGAAACAGGAGCGATGCGGGGAGGAGGAACACAAAGAAGTAGTAAAATGTGTTGAATATCATGAAAGGGAGTCAGCGATGCCCGGACCGTCTGAGGCTTCGTTGTTCATATTACCCATTGTTTTGTAATCTCCTGCCTTCTGGTCTTTTTGTCCTGCCCGGACGGGCAACCTTAACGTTGGGTCGTTGCTACCTGCGGTGCTTTCTTTGACTGGGGGCGATTGACATTTAGCGTTGTCTGGCGTACCATATTGTGAAAATAAGAACAATGTTCTGTGTGCTGTGACGGGCGAACCTGTCTGAGTGCATTTGGAAAGTGTGGGCGTCGGATCCGCTATGAGTGAGCAACCGCAACTTCTCTACAAAAACCGGTATGTTCCGGACATCAAGTCGCTGGATACGTATGTCAAGCACGGCGGCTACGAATCGTTCAAAAAAGCCCTCGCGATGGAGCCGGACGCCGTGATCAACGAGATCAAGGTGTCGGGTTTGCGCGGGCGGGGTGGGGCGGGCTTCCCGACCCATATCAAGTGGTCCGCCGTCCCGAAAAACCGCGACGTGGAACATTACCTCGTCATCAATGCCGACGAGGGCGAACCGGGCACCGCGAAAGACCGCG
>JACMIS010000620.1 GCA_014381035.1 Armatimonadota bacterium | reverse complement strand
TGTATGCGTAGCCGCGCTATGACGACGTAGGTTCCAGGGCGACCGATGCTGACATGATCGTTAATCGACACCTCGCCAGGATCGTAAGGTTGTCCCCACAGGGAGGACATGGTTCGACCAACCCAATTTCCCGGCGTCGTTTCCTGCATGCTTCCTGCAAGCAACGGGGTAGCGGGCGTTTCGTCGCGCGTCCGCCGGACTTCGATCTCGACGTGGAAATCCGACGTATCGCCGGAGAGGCAGCCGCGAATCGGTTCCATCGGAATCTGTTGGGCGGCGAACAACTGGTACCCGACCGACATCGGCTCACCGAGAGCGTAGGTTTTTCGCATCGGCGCGAGCGTAATACGGGGGTTGGGTTTGGCGACCATCGCCGGGGCGACATGGGCGGGAATCGGTGGCGCGAACAGGAACGGCATGGCACATACTCCTCCTGAGCAATAGGATACCCCGTCTTGCTCGCGCCTTCGATCATCCGGGAACGAAAAAGCGGATCAATAGCAACGTGATCGTGATTCCGCCGCAGACCGTGAGCAACGCGGCGACACGCAATCGCTTCAGGAAGAATACGAGTCCCAAGCCGGTTAGGGAGATAACGACGAGGAAAATGGCGGAAATATCCACGACTTTCGACCATACCGCGCCGGAGTGCCGCCCTTTGTGCAGGTCATTCAGGGCGGCGACGGTGCCTTCTTCCGTGGTCGTCAGGCGGTAAGTTCCGGTACGGCGATCTATGTAGCCGTCCGCCGCGTAGCCGGGTGCTTTGAACGATACCAGACATTCGGTTTCGTCCACGCGAAACTCTTCCAGTGCGCCGCGTACTCCACGCTTGCGAAGCTCCTCGACGATTTCAAGCCGGGCAACACGGGATGGATCGGAACTGCTTCCCGCGAGCCACGCCTCGGATAACTTGCCCTCGGTATCGGTCTGCTTCATCTGCTTCGAGAAAAACCAGTCCGGGTGGTTCAGTGTTAGTCCCGTCGCGCTGAAAAACAGCACAAGCAAGAGCGAGAGCATCGAAAGGTAGATGTGTAGCCACCGCAACAATGCCGCCACCTTGAGATGAAAGGGGCGGTCACGCGGCGCGTCGGGCACCGATGGTTTTGTTGTTCGAGTCGTCATCGGGGTAGAGGTCAGCGGCGGGGGCGATATTCGAGCGTTGCGGCTTTGATTTCCTCATTTCCGCCCATGTCTGTTTTGAAAGCGCGGTCGGACACGGTAATCACCCGCTTCAATATCTGGTACGTGCCGTGTTCGCGGACGGCTTCCAGATAAACCGTATATTCGCCGGGCTTGACGGGCTTCTTCTGGTCATTGGTACCATCCCATACCAGACTATACTTACCCGGCTGCCGCGTCGGACCGGAGGCGGTCGCCACCAGGTCGGTTTTATCGGAAAACTGTCGGACCCGGTCACTGCGGAACCAGCGACGCAAATCCGGAATCCAGCGTGGTCCCGGCGGGGTCGTCTGCGCCCAGAGCGAGATCGTTCGCACCGGAAAACCTTTTTTATCTTCGATCCAGAGTGCCACATACGGGCGGCGATACCGGACACCGCCGGGGTTATTGATTTCAAAATGGACCAGCAACTCATACACGTTGCCGGGGTTCTGTTTTTGCTTTTGCCACATAGATTAGCCGTTCATTTCTCGTTGCTTCCACACAGAGTTTCGATACGTCTCGCCGTCGCGGGCGAGCAACAGATACCCCACTCCTGGCAGGGATTCCGCCATCGCCGCGCATTCCTGCGGCGAAAAAACGCTAAAAATAGTGGATAGTACGTCGGCTTCCATCGCGGTCGGCGCAAGGACCGACACACTGTGAAACTGGCTTGCCGGAAATCCGGTTCGCCCGTCTATGATGTGCGAGTACAGCGTTCCACCGATAGTGAAGCCGCGCCGCCAGTCGCCACTCGTCGCCAACGCTTCGTTTTGTACCCTGACACGGGAAGCGGGCGGTGCGTTTTCGGCGTCCCGGTAGGGATCGGTGATCCCGACGCATTTCGTGGTGTTCCCCCGAACACAAAGATCGCCGCCTACATTCAGAACAATACTCTCTACGGAGCTATGGGTGCGTAGTACGGCATCGCAGACACGATCCACGATATAACCTTTGGCGATACTGTGCAGGCTGACCGGCATTTTTGGAGAGGTCGCCGTTCGCTTCTCGTCGTCAAGTCGCCAGGGATTGACGCTGAGTGCTTCCCGGAGTCCTGCGATTTCCCCGATTGGTGGCAGACAGTCCTCCGCGGCGGCGTTTCGCCACAACTCCGATAGTGTTTCGGTCGCCGGATGGAACGCGCCGCCGCTTCGATCCCGCCATTTATCACACGCCCTTAAAACATCCCACAGTTCACTGGATATCGGGGTCTCCACCCCGGGATTATTCTGCCACCGCCGCAGTTCGCTATCCGGCTGGAACCGGGTGAATATCTTCTCCAGTCGGTCTATTTCGCACAACGCCGTTCGCTCCACATGCGCTGCGGCGGGCGAGGATGATGGACCTACCACCCGAAGTTCGAGCGAGGTTCCCAGAACGTTCTCGTATAAAAATGAGAACTCCTCGCTGGAATTATCCCACGGACGTTTGAGATAACCCCACACACCTGCGGCGAAAGGGCGGATCATAAGGCTGTCGGTGGGGCGGGTGGAGCGTCAGGTTTCGCGCCCTCAATCGGCGCGGGGCGCAGTTCGCCCA
>JACMIS010000619.1 GCA_014381035.1 Armatimonadota bacterium | reverse complement strand
GCGAGACCAACCCGCCATTGCCACCTGACTGGGACGAAAGAAAAAACGGAATAGCCAAGGCGGTCTGATTTCGTGAAACGGTTTGAGCAATGGAAAGCGAATGCCGGATGAGTGACCGGTTCACCGCGACCGAAGCCGAAGCCCCTTCTGTGCGCACGCTTTCCACCCGACCGGAGTTTCATTCCTGGTTCTATCAGCCACCACGTCTGCCCCGGGCATTGTCTCCGGAATAGCGACCACCACTCCGGGTGCCGCCGGGTGCTCGATTTCCTCCACGACGGTCGTTGTCCGCCCGAACCCCGCCTTTGAATCCAGACTTGCTTTCTGAACCCCCGGTCGGTCTACCAAAGACGGGACCCGGTGCGCGGTCCCGATTTCTGATGAAGTTCGGCTTTCCTGTGAATCGAGGCGTACTTTCGCGCACGCCGTGGTTGTTGCTAAATCGTGGGCTAGCACCGTGAAATGGGTGCCCCCCATTTGCGAAATCGTGTTCATGCTTCGGGAAACCGTGGTCGCCATGATCACCGACGGAGTCATGAGCCGGTTGTCCAACGCGAGGACGGGGAAGGATATTGTAAGTCGGTTGGTTGAAGTAGCCGAAACGGTACGGGTAAGGGTTTAGGAAAACATTCGGGCGGTAATCGTACCTGCTGTAATAAGGACTTCCGCCTAAATGGAGTGTTAATCCAGGGGAGGTGCCGAAGAAGCCGCCCGATGAAAACGGACGTATACCGTAGTATCCCCCGGACAGGATCGCATCCGGATACCAGTCAGGGTTGAGGAATTGGGAGTAGCTCGGCGCGGTGCCTGACAAATCAGGAGTCTCTGGCTGGAAACTTTTCGAGAACGGATACCACTTTGCTCCCGGTTCGGTTGTATTGTCCAAGTAACCATTCCGGGGCACATACAGGGTCGGTGTACCGTTGGCGTTGATGAAATACAACGAATTATCCGGGGACGGTGCGAATTTCATCACGTAGAGATTCTGATTGATGAACGGTACTACAATCGTTTCCCCCACTCTACCAAAAAGTTGATAGCCGTTCTGATCGAAGACCGCACGATTCAACGGCACCTGTTGGTTTTCCGGTACGCTCTTGAAGTTATAGACGCTTGACGTGCCGTCATTCGCGGGCGGCTCAGGAGCGACACCGGTCGCTATGCCCAGAGGAGGTGCCATCGAAACGGGCGGCTCTGCCAACGCAGCACTCGTAACAATGCAGAACCCGGCGATCAGCGTCGCCCCGATTATTCCGCGCCGTACTATTGATCGTGTCACTCGTATGCTACTACACATTCCCTGCGCCTCGCTTCCGGACCGGGAGGATTCGGCAGTTGTCGCTTTTCGTCCCTCATCCGCTTTTATTCTCAACATCCATCGTGATCACTCCCAGAGATGGTTCGTTCTGGTTTCTTCTCAGCTAGGACCATCGCCGTCAAGCGACAAACGGATAAACGCTCTCAGGAGCGAATGCGTGACCAAACATAACTATTGATTTGCATGGAATTCGTATTTCCTTGTCATGACTTGTGCCTCCGGTGCCGCGCGGAAAGTGTTCGAGGGAATTTCAGGGTCTTATTCGCCACGTGTGGGCAACAGTTTCCAACATTCCCGTGCGACTGCCCAATCTTCGCGCGCAGGGATTACCAGAACACGGACGCGGGAATCCGCTCGTGACAGGTCGCGTTCCATCTCCGGATTGCTCTCCGGTGTACCTCGATTCTTTTCCTCATCCAGTAAAAGTCCGAGAAAGGCGAACGGTGCGCAGGCTTCGGACCGGACGAGTGTGCTGTTTTCTCCTACACCAGCGGTGAAGATGAGGGCATCCAGACCGCCCAGGCTAGCAGTCATGGCACCTATATAACCTCTTAGTCGGTGGACATACACATCCAACGCGAGCCGGGCACGAACATCCCCCGCTTCTATAGCAGTGGTAATCGGGCGTAGATCCCCCGAAATGCCGGATAGCCCTTTGAGTCCCGATTCCTTGTTGAGGATACGTCCGAGATCGATGGTAGTCGGTCCGCCGGACTGACCGAGCAAGTATAGCAGGATGCCCGGGTCAATCGTCCCCGAACGGCTCCCCATCATCAATCCTTCCAACGGGGTGAATCCCATCGTCGTGTCAACGCATCGTCCGCCGCGCACCGCCGCGAGAGAGCAACCATTGCCCAGATGACAGCAGATCAAACGGACCGTCGCGGGGTCGTGGTCCGGCAGCATTCGCACGGCGCGTTCCGCGCACCAAGCGTGATTTATGCCATGAAAACCGTACCGACGGATCCCCTGCTCCACCCAGGAATACGGTCCCGGATAGACAGCTGCCGGGTCGGGAATGGTTCGATGAAACGCCGTGTCAAAAATCGCCATCTGGAATGCCGTCGGACCAAGCAGTTGTTCGATAGTCTCGATCCCCTCTAGTGCGGCAGGGTTATGTTCGGGGGCGAGTGGCGCGAAGGATTGGATAATCTCTTTCACTGCCGACGTCATTCGCGTCGGCTCGCGGAGGTCGGGTCCCCCATGAACGATCCGGTGACCGACGGCGGTTATCTCATCCGGACCGCCCAGAACTGTCGTCTCACCGGTCCATAGGGTTTCCAGAACACACAAAACGCCCTCTTGCCGCGAGATCCCATCAGCCAGGGTTTCTTGAGTTGTCGTTTTGCCCGATGCCCCACTTTTTGTCACGCTCAACGTTGCCCCACCCGGCGCACTCCACTCGATCTTTCCCTCCCAGAGTGGAGCGAGCGGGTCATCGGGCGGCATTCCGCCTTCGATGCGATAAAGGCAACACTTCTGGCTGCTGGAACCGGCGTTCATCACCAGAATACTCGCTGGCGGTTTTGGCGTAGGAACCACCATCAGTAGGACCACTTCCAGTCGCGGATTTCGGGCATGTCCTCGCCGTGCTCGTGAATATATCCCTTGTGTTCCAGCCGCTTCTTTACCATCAGCTGCTTAACCATCGCCGCATTGGTGCGAAGACGGGGAACACGTTCGATAACATCCCGCACCAGATGGAAGCGGTCCATATCATTGATGACCGTCATGTCGAACGGCGTCGTTGTCGTGCCTTCCTCCTTGTAACCCCGCACATGCAGATTTTTGTGCCCGGTGCGCCGGTAGCACAGACGGTGGATCAACATCGGGTAGCCATGGAACGCGAAGATGACGGGTTTGTCAGTCGTGAATAAGTCATCAAAATCCGCGTCGCGGAGACCATGCGGGTGTTCGGACTGTGGTTGCAATGCCATCAAGTCGACGACGTTGATGACGCGTACTTTGAGATCGGGAAAGTTCTGGCGAAGCAGGTCCACTGCCGCGAGTGTTTCGAGTGTGGGGACGTCTCCCGCGCAAGCCATCACGACGTCGGGCTCGCCACCCTCGTCGCTACTCGCCCACTCCCAGATGCCAACACCCAACGTACAGTGCCGGACCGCCTCTTCCATCGTGAGATACTGGAGCGCGGGTTGCTTACCGGCGACAATCACATTGACATAATCCCGGCTGCGAAGACAGTGGTCGGCGACCGAAAGGAGACAGTTGGCGTCGGGGGGGAGATAGACACGCACGATCTCCGCCTTTTTGTTCACCACGTGGTCGAGAAAGCCGGGGTCCTGGTGTGAAAAGCCGTTGTGATCCTGCCGCCAGACATGCGACGTGAGCAGATAGTTGAGCGAAGCGACAGGGCGTCGCCAGGGAATGTGCTGACACGCGTCCAGCCACTTGGCATGCTGATTGAACATCGAATCCACGATGTGGATGAACGCCTCGTAGCAGGAGAAGAACCCATGACGCCCGGTGAGCAGATAGCCTTCGAGCCAGCCCTGGCAAGTGTGCTCGCTTAAGATCTCCATCACGCGCCCGTCGGGGGATAGTTTCTCTTCGTCGTCTGGCTCAGTCTCCGCATTCCATGTGCGCCCCGTCACTTCCAGGACGGCTCCCAGACGGTTGGAATTGTTTTCGTCCGGAGACAGGACACGGAAGTTTCGAGTGTCCTCACTCCGTGCCATGACATCACGCAGAAATCCCCCCAGAACGCTCGTCGCTTCCGCCGTTGTTGTGCCGGGATTTTCAACAGCAACGGCATAGTTACGGAAGTCAGGGAGTTTTAAGTCTTTGAGAAGTATGCCACCGTTTGCATGGGGGTTGGCACCCATGCGTCGCTCCCCGCGCGGGGCAAGTTCCGCCAGTTCGGGGCGGAGTTTCCCGTCGCCATCAAACAGTTCCTCCGGTCGATAGCTCCGCATCCACTCTTCCAACAACGCGACGTGCTCCGGAGTCTTCATGTCGGCAATAGGTACCTGATGAGAGCGCCAGGAACCCTCGGTTTTCCTGCCGTCTATCGATTTCGGTCCCGTCCAACCTTTCGGCGTCCTCATGATGATCATGGGCCAGCGCGGGCGGTCCGTGACACCATTCTCGCGGGCGTTGCGCTGGATGTCCTGAATTTCCGCCACGACCGTATCCAGCGTGGTTGCCATGAGCCGGTGCATCGTGTCCGGGTCGTCTCCCTCCACGAAATAGGGCTTGTAGCCGTAGCCGATGAATAGACTTTTCAGTTCCTCCTTCGGGATGCGAGCCAGCACGGTGGGATTGGCGATCTTGTAGCCGTTCAGGTGAAGGACCGGCAGAACCGCACCGTCCGTGACAGGGTTCAGGAACTTGTTCGAGTGCCAACTCGCCGCTAATGGTCCCGTCTCCGCCTCGCCGTCTCCGATGACGCAGCAGACAACCAAGCCCGGATTGTCGAAAGCCGCGCCGTAGGCGTGCGATAACGCATAACCCAATTCACCGCCTTCATGGATCGAGCCGGGGGTATCCGGCGCTGCATGACTGGGAATGCCGCCTGGAAACGAAAACTGTTTGAACAAGTGCTTCATCCCCGCCTCATCCTGTCCGATATTGGGGTAAACCTCGCTATACGTGCCTTCCAGGTAGGTATTGGCAACCATTCCTGGTCCGCCGTGACCGGGACCACAGACGTAGATCGCGTTCAAATCATGCGCTTTGATGACGCGGTTCATATGCACGTAAAGAAAATTCAGTCCCGGGGTGGTTCCCCAGTGCCCCAGCAATCGCGTCTTGATGTGTTCGCGGATCAGTGGGTCTCGGAGCAGAGGATTGTCGAGCAGATAGATCTGGCCGACAGACAGATAGTTCGCCGCACGCCAATACGCGTCCATCGTTTGTAGCTCATCGGCGTTGAACGGGTGTTGAGTCTCGGGCGATACTTGATGATCGTCACTGATTCGGATTTGGGAATCGGGCGTTGAGGAAAGTGCATTCATTTTTTGCGAAACTCCTTGTTGGATGAGTTTGCGCGTTAGATGCAGAAGCGATAAAGCCGGTCCTTGCGCAACGGCAGTGGTATTAGGCAGTGCGACTGCCAGTTTAAGTAACGCGATATTATCCTACCCGCAATCGATCTGCGACGAATCACAGGGCGTGCCACAGATTGCAGAAAATATTGCCACACTCATGGTCCGCGCTTCCAGAACTGCCACCATTCTTTTCTATTAACGTCGCCAGTCTCGTCGGTTGGTGTTTTGGTCCGCCGTCCGCCGATGATTTCCACTGGCGGCAACTCTAATTTCGATAGCAGGAGTCGAATTTTCCCGCCTTCCGTTTCAGGGGGAGTGTACTGCAGTATGGACGGATGGTTCTCTGAAACGTAGTAGACGAAACTGTAAAAGCGTAGTGCTTTATCTTCGGTCGCCATATTAATGGTTTTCACGACCGCCCCCAACTGCTCCAGCGTAGGGTGTGCCAGATAATGGTCGCTGAAACTGATGTCCATATCCATGTTGCCTGTCGAGTCGACACCGCATTGCGGACACGGAACAATGGCACCAAACTTTATTTCGCCGCAGGAGCAACACAGTGCCCAGGTCATTGGTACTTTCCTTCCCTCGCACGCACCGACCAATTCAGAGAAACGGACACATAGTACTATACGGGGATTCTCATGATTTTCGCACCGTTGTTACGATTACTTTCCCATACAGAAATAATTGACCTGCGCGAACACATCTGCGGTTGACGGGAACACGCAAACCCGTCTACAATCCTCACTACGTCCAATGTTGACGGCGTATCAGGAGATATTATGAGCGACCACTTATTTTTTGTCGGCACCTACTCGCAGCGGGGCAGTAAAGGTATTTATGCCGTGCGCGTCGCGTCCGCGACGGGCGTGATGACGATAGTCGGTGATACACCGGCGAATAACGCCAGCTTTTTATGCCTTTCGCCCGACGCGAAGTATCTCTTCGCGGTCAGTGAGACCGGCGAACGTCCCGACGGAAAACGCGGTGGTGCTGTGACGTCGTTCGCGGTTCAAGGAACGAGCCTGAAGCAACTCAGCGAACAACCGGTAGAGGGAGCATATACCTGCCATGTGGCTTGCTCGCCCAACGGCAAATGGCTTGTCGCGTCGAATTACGGCGATGGAACTCATGCGGTGGTTCCGGTCGGAGCGAACGGCACCCTCGGCAAGCCCACGGACATCGTCACGAACGCCGGTGCACCGGGACCGAATCAAAAGAGTGGGCACGCGCACAGTGCGACCTTTTCAAGCGACGGCAAATTCGCTTACGCATGTGATCTGGGCTTGGATCGGGTTTGTGTGTATCGCCTCGACGACAAATCGGGTAAGTTGACACTTGCTTCGGCGGCAGTATTACCGCCCGGTGCCGGCCCGCGCCATTTCGCCGTGCATCCGAAACTGGCGACTGCTTATGCGATCAACGAACTCAACAGCACAATCACGGCGTTTACTCGCAATCCGTCTACCGGCGCGCTGAGTGCGAAACAAACCGTCGAGACGCTACCCGGAGAGGTGGAGGCGGAACGACGCGCCGGGAGCCGCAAAAACTCCTGCGCCGATATTCACCTCTCGGCGAACGGAAGAACGTTATACGGCTCGAATCGGGGGCATGACAGCGTTGCCGTGTTCGCTGTCGATGAGCGCACGGGTCAACTCACGGCTACCGGTCACGTTTCGACGGGCGGAAAAAATCCACGGAACTTCTCCCTGATCCCGAAAACCCCGCTCCTGCTTGCCGCCAACCAGGACGGCGACAATATACTGGCGTTTCGACACTCCGACACCGCCGGGAATGTGCCGAAGCCAACCGGCGCGACATTAGCCGTCCCCGCCCCGGTCTGCATCCTGCCGGTCCCGTAGTCCGGTCACCGTCCGTTCCAATCCTGCCTTAGCAAACAGTGGTTGGATTGGTATACTGAAAGCATCATGAGCATTTACAGTCAAATACAGGCAGATATGGTCGCCGCGTTGAAAGCACGCGACAGCGAGCGTCGCGCCGCCCTTTCGTTCCTTTTCTCCGAACTCAAAGCGGTCGCGGTAGAAAAAGGAGACCGAACTGATCTTCCTGACACGGACGCCACGTCCGTTCTTCAAAAGCAGAAAAAGTCTCTCGATGAAACGCTGAAATCCGCAGAGGACGGTAATCGGGAAGACCTCGCGACGAAAACCCGATACGAGATCGCGCTGATTGGAGAATACTTGCCGCAAGCCCCTTCCGAACAGGAGGTTGATGCGGTCGTGCGAGCCGTGATCGCCGACATGAACGCCACTTCGATGCGCGACATGGGCAAGGTAATGGCGGAGGTTTCTCATCGTCTGGCGGGAGTAGACAAATCGGTTCTGTCCGGCGTGGTCAAGAAACTCCTCGCGTAAATGGATGCAATCTCGCTCGAAACGGCGTTCGCATACATCGCTCCACACTCCCGACCGATCATGGAGCGGTTGCGCAAACAGTTGCAAACGCCGTTCCGCGCCTACCACAATGAGGTACACACGGGGAGCGTGGTCGAGAGAGCGTTTGATTTTTCGGGCGGGACACCCTCGGTCCCACTGGTTGCTGCCGCACTATATCACGACGCGATCTATGATCCGAACGAGCGTGATAATGAGGCGAGAAGTG
>JACMIS010000618.1 GCA_014381035.1 Armatimonadota bacterium | reverse complement strand
GGGGGGAACCAGCCTGAGCATGACAGTCAACATGAGTGGTCCTTCCGGGCAAGCCCGTACCGTCACGATCTCGAATAGCTCGAACGGCTCCGTGGTCCAGACACCGGCAACGGTCACGGTTCCCGCAGGCGCACAGTTTCAAGAACGAATCGGACACCACGGCGCACCTGCTCTGCATCGTGATGCCTGCCGGTATGGACCGGATGTTCGAGGAGATAGGCACTCCCGTGGCGGCGGACACCTTCCTTCCCCCGCCCGCTATGGGTCCCGAGGAGCAGGAGCGGTTGCGCGGTATCGCCGAAAAGTACGGACAGGAGTTGTTCCCGCCGGACTATCTCGATTAGTGTTCACGCGACCCGCACGGGGGCGTGGGGATGAATCACACCGCCCCCGTGCGGACCGTATACCCAAGTCATCCTACACCGGTGCCCGCTTACGAACCGAACGCGACCCTGCTGCCTTCCGGTTTATTCGCCACCGCCTCTCGCAAAGTCGCGGTTTGATCCTCGTAGCCGGGCTTGCCGAGGAGCGCGAACATGTTCTTCTTGTACGCCTCGACGCCGGGTTGGTCAAACGGGTTCACGCCGAGCAGATAGCCGGACACGCCGCACGCCCGCTCGAAGAAGTACAGCAGTGCACCGAGGTGGTAGGCGTCCAAAGTCGGGATCGTCAGCGTCATGCTTGGAACGCCGCCGTCGCGGTGCGCAAGCGCGGTCGCTTCGAACGCCGCATGATTGATGTCGGTGAGCGGTTTGCCCGCGAGGTATCCCAGTTCGTCCGCGTCGTCGCCTTCGGGTAGCGGCAAGACAGGCTCGCCCTCCGCGCCGACCTGCACGAACGTTTCGAACAGGAAACGCCGCCCCTGCTGGACATACTGCCCCATCGAATGCAGGTCGGTCGTGAACTCGACCGACGCCGGAAACAGTGCGGAATGATCCTTGCCCTCCGACTCGCCGAAGAGTTGTTTCCACCACTCGATCAGGTAGTGCAGGCGCGGTTCGAATCCGACAAAAAGTTCGGTAGCGAAGCCCTGATTATAAAGAAGATTACGGGCGGCGGCATAAAAGAGCGCGGGGTTTTTAAGCGGGTCGGCTTCGGCGTCAATCGCGGCTTTGCAGTCTATTGCGCCCTGCCGTAGCGACTGAATATCTATTCCCGCGTAAGCGATGGGCAACAACCCGACTGCCGACAACACCGAATAGCGTCCGCCGACATCATCACCGATGGGTAGTGTTCGGTAGCCGATCTCGCTCGCCACTTTGCGCAGGGCACCCTTATTTTTGTCGGTGGTGGCTACGATCAGGCTTTTCGCGGCATCCGTCCCCGCTTGCTTCTCCACAAACGAGCGTAACAGTCGGAACGCGACCGCCGGTTCGGTAGTCGTGCCGGACTTGGAAACGACATTGACTGCGACACGCTTGTTCTGGAGACGCGCCATCAGGTCCGTGTGATACCGCGACGAAATATTCTGCCCCGCGAACTCTACCTTCGGCGCATCGTGCGCCCCCAACGCTTCAATGACCGCCCGCGAGCCCAGATACGAACCGCCGATCCCGATAACGATCAGTGTGTCGGACTTGTCGCGCAAATCGGCGGAGATCGCTTCTATCTCGGTGATTTCGGCGTCCGTCACCATCGCGGACGGGTCGAGCCAGCCGCGAAAATCCGCGCCCGCCCCCGTCCCGTTCGTCAGTGTGTCGGACGCCCACTTTAAGCGATCCTGCCAGGCACTTACCATGGCGGGAGTCACATTCGGCGCGAGATGCGCGGCGTCAATCGTCAGGGGTATATTCGGCATAAAAGTTTCCTTTGCGTGAAAGAAGATTCGGCAACAGTGTACCTGAATCCCGGGAGCGAATTTTATCGTCCCCGTTTATCTCTACAAACGAAACGGTGCCTTTACCGCCCTCGTGTCG
>JACMIS010000617.1 GCA_014381035.1 Armatimonadota bacterium | reverse complement strand
GCGACGTCCTGTCCCGCCAGGAACAGTTTTCCACCGTTCTGTACGAAAGTGCGAAGGTCGGTCTGCGTTTGATTGTCAACGATTGCGCCGGACCCTCGGAACGAGGTAGCGGCGAACGGGGCAGCCCAGATGACCATTCGGTTCACGACACTGATGTTTTGCGTGTTCTGCTCATAAGGAGTTCCCCCACTCGCCTCGTTAATCGGCGTAGCCGGGTCATCCAGAACAATGGTCCTTGGGTCAATACGCGTATCCGGTGGACGTACGCCGGGTGCCGGGAGGTAGTCACTCAATATATTCGCCGGCACAGGACCGCGGCTCAGAATCCGCCAGGTCGAGTAGCGTCCCACACTGGGCAGAAACACGCCGCTATCCTGTACCGAATCACCGATCAATACATCATCCACGTAGGAACCGAAGCCCAACGGGTTCGCTGTGCCACCGTTGCCAGGACCGGTTGTTAGTCCGAGGTCAACGGTATTCCGTAGGAAAGGACCCAGGTCATCCCACACTCGCACGACCGGGGTACCACCCACGGCGACAGGTGCGGAAGGTGCCTGTCTCCCGTCCAATCGGTCGTCAAGGTCACGGTCAATGTAGTACGATTCCGCACCATATTGTTGTAATGGCAGGTTGAAGAACGGATTCGCGCCCAAACCAGCACTCGATTCCGGGTCACCGAATCGCGTTTTCACGAACTTTTGCCCGAGCGTGTAATCGGACACGAACAGCAGGTTAACGTTGTCCCCACCCAACCCGATTGCCGAGGAAAATCCCCAAACGTTATCGTAAATGATCCAGTTCGAGCGATCCGGGTTCGTCGGGTCCGAGAATGGATTGATCGCGTTATCATATAAGATAACGTCCATATACCAGTCCGACGCCTCGCCGGGAATCGTCCAACTTGCCCCGTAGAGCACACCGCCATTGTTGTCCTGTTGCGCTTGCGGCAACGGCTCTAACTTCAGCCAGATGCCGTTATCGTTAGCCACATTAGGATCATCCGCCACAGTCGGATCGAGCGGCGGGGCGAACCGCGAGCCGCTAAACGCGGATAGGTCGTCTACCCCAGCCTCGTACATGCCGCCCAAACCTACCGGCGCATTTGTCACGCGGCGATTGAAGCGGTGTTGGAAGTAGTTTGCGTTGCCATTGCTTTTTTGCGAACTACCGACACTGACCACTTCTGCTTCATACTCAACACCAAGGTTGTCGGGTTGAACTACGAAATCAGAACCAATAATAGTGGTTCCCGCCCCCTCTTGCAAGTACAGCGGAAAGAGCCCCCCATCAAGAGGTTGCAGGATGGTAAATGCCCCGAGACCAAAGCGTACCCCTGACTCAGCACGATATTCCTTATGCTCGGTTGGGGCACCGCCTTGTGCTGCCGCTTGATATTTGCTGTTCGGGTTCTTAAACTGCACGTACACGGACTGCACGCCAGCCTCTAAGTCTTCGGCGCGTACCGTGAAGAACAATTGCGTATTCGGCGTGATGCCGTCGGCGCGGCTTCGAACCGTTGCGGTTCGACTGAACGTGTTACCGAGGTTGACATGCACTACCTCGCCACCGTCGCGCGATAAATCGTAGCGAAGCAGAGTCGGCGCGGTAATATCGATCAGCGACGCGATAAACAGGTCGTTCTGATCGGCAGGATTATGCGGCGTAAAGACACCCGCCGAACTACCCTTACGGTTCGACTGGAAACCGAGTCGTTGCAGGTTGATGAGCGGCGGGAACGTCGGGAACTGATCATCCCAGCGTAGCCCCTCGTCGCGGGTATCGAGCTTACGCGTCTGGGCAGGGTTCTGCTCTTGATTGATCACACGCGTTCCCGCATTCTGATCCACAAAAATCGCAGGGACATAAAAAATATCGCGTGTCGCAGCCGAATTGTAGGCTGGTTGCGCCGGATTCGGGTTTGTGGGATCAAAGGCTGGGTTGGCTTGCCGGTTCGAGGCGAAGGCAAGGAAGTATTGTGCCTGCGTGTTGAAGATCGGAACCACATTGGAACGGGACCACGCCGGTTGTTCACTGCTCACCGTGTCTGCTGCGACACGCGGAGTGGCCGTAACGAGATCGTCCACGTTGGTGATTTGCGTTACCGCAGTCCCCGCCGTGTTAACAACGAAGACGTTACGGACCGTGCCGGTCCCACCACTCGCGGCACCGTTGTAGACCGTGGCGTTCGAGTCGAACGCGACGAAGTTACCATCCGGAGACACTGCCACGTTCTCTTCGGTCGCGGTGCCGGTGGTCAATCGGCGCAGGAGGCGAGACTGGATGTCTACGACTACCAGGTCTCTTCCACTGTTGCTGAACGTCGCGGCGAATACGATCTCTGTGCCGGAAAGCCAGGAGGGGCGCCCGACACTGGTGATGGTTTCAGCACCGAGGGTGCGACCAAATGTCAGCGATTCAGCAGTGGTCTGCGCAGGAATCGTTCCGCCTGCCGCCGGAATCAGTGCCTGATAAAGATGGAATGGACCACCATTAACTGACTTGATATATGCCAGTCGGTTCCCCGCCGAGTTGAGCGCGGGGAAATCATGGTTCGCCCCAGCTTCGCTGGTTATAGCGAGTGCGGCAGTACCAGGAGTGGCTGGATTCGGGGAGGCGTTCGCCGTGATACGGAAGAGTTGGTAGGCTCCTCCTCCCAGGTTAGATGAGAAGAATATAGTTTGCTCGTCGCTTGACCAGAACGGATGTCGCTCGTCGGACACTTGCGCGACACCGTTCAGGGTAAAGTTGGTGATGTCTACCACCTGCTCCTGAACGTTCGACCCGAATGCCCCCCCGACCTGCAAGCGCGTTCCGCCCGCGAATCCCTTGACGCCTTTCGTCGAGCGCACCGGGATCGAGGCGGGGATCATGCGACCGGTTTCCTGCAACTTGTCGCGCCATGTTTTCGTGCGGTTCTGCGCGACGGTGGTAGCGGATGCACTGGCTTGTGCTGCCCGCACCCCTGTTTTCGCGCCTTCTCGAACACCGACTTGCGGGCGAGCCATTACCGCTGGTGCGGCGGTTGACATAAGCAGCGCGACATAAAGCGCGAAGGCGATTGACTGCCGATACTTGTAAGCGAACTTCAAAGTGGGGTTCCCCTCCATAAGCCACCAACCGAACGAATGACCGGACACCAAGGCGATGGGTAAGTGTTATCGCGTTCCTTCGTTGTCATTCCGGTAAAAAAGCAAATTTGTCGAATATACTAAAACGGCGCGGGCACTTGCCCCGAACGTTGCGCCTTCCATGCAAGCCCTGTTTGTCGCCAGCGCGAGCGTTCATGCACCTTGCGGCAGGTAGTTTCGCCGGGGTGCGTTGCATTTCCTTCTCTGCCTTTAAAAAAGGCAAAGGTTTTACACTCTTCTTTTTTGGAGAAGTGTGACGGGAAAAGGTTTCCGTGTTCTGTTGGTATGGGGTGGAAAACGGGGTAACTATTGGACTTAAACGTTTTTCAATACGGAAGATGCTTTATAACGAACGAGGTTAACGCATGCCGCTCCATCCCGCGACGATTATAACATAACCAAAAATTATTAGGCAAGAGCCAGGGTTTGAAGGGGCGGGCGGTTGGGTAATCGGTCAGTTTGGATGTGATTGACGTTATGGCAGAGGGGAACGTGTGGGTGACTGTGCCGCGGTCACCTGATCACTAGATTGCCCCATTTCCCACTCCTCCCAGGTTTTTCGCTCGAAGCGGCGGTATTGGTTCCAGACAGCCGGGGCGTTCTCGGCGTATTCGGGGACCGCTTCGATGGGACAGGGGAGCCAGGTGGTTTGCCCCATCAGGCGACAGACCGTGGGACGGGCGGGGTAAACGAAACAGTTGTTGTTTTCCGTGTCCCGAAACTGACACAGTCGCACAGTCGCGCCGGAATCTTCCGCGCCGGGCCAGGGCACGGTCTTGTTCTGCGAAAGGACACGCCCTGTTTCCGATGACGGGAGGGTAGCGAGGTAGGATTGCACTGACTGGTACTCGTCCCGCGTCACGAAAATCCCCGCCGTGCAACGGATGCCGCAACCATCGCAACCGTTGCATACCGAAAGATGCATTGTTTTGGTCAGGGCTTCGCGCTCCTCGATGAACCGTCGCCACTGTGCACGGGTAGCATCGTCGGACGAGTCGGTGGTAGGGAGAAGAGTGGGCATCGTACGAACGAAAATTGAAAGCGGCGGAAACGGTACTCCGCCCGTTGCAGTATACAATACGATGTCCCGATTTTCCGATGATAGTTCCCCGGAGAGTGTCCTGCCCCATGTGCAGACGCTCGCCCGCCGCGCCAAAGCCGTTTCGCCGGAAACGCCGTTCGCCACGGTCTGCGAACTGCTCCGCGTCAGTCCCTACCAACTTCTCGCGGTGGTAGACACTCCCGGCGAAGCCTCCGCACTACTTACCGGTCCCCTGCTCGGGCTGGTTTCCGCGAAAACTATCGCTGACCAGTTGCTCACCGCGCCCCCCGAGGAGCGGGAATGGCTGCGTAAACACGGGGTTGCCCGCGATGTTTGCGTACCGACTCCGCCCGTTGACTGCGCGGTGCCGTCCGATTCCGCCGCCGATCTATCTTCCTTGTTGGACCGCATCGGGCGCGATTCCGCGCCGGTACTGGAGTCGCGGGATCGCCCATTCTATCTGGGCATGGTCGCCCGCACGGACCTTCTGCGCGATTTGCACCGACCGTTCGTGCCGCCGCAGATCGGCGGAATGGCGACCCCGCTCGGCGTCTACCTGACCACAGGCAATGTGTCGGGCGGGGTCGGCACCGTCGCGCTGGCGGCGACCGGATTTCTGACCTTTTTGTTGCACACGACCGGTTTCGCTCTGATCAGTGCCGCCGTTTACGGTATGGATCGTTATGTCCCGGAGATAGGTCGGCTTACCGCGACATTGCCGCGTCCGCTCGCGGAATCACTTCCCGAAACGGTGTTCACTATCACTCTGACGGCATTATTTCTCCTGCTACTACGCCAAACGCCGCTCGCGGGTTATCATGCGGCGGAGCATCAGGTCGTGCATGCTATCGAGCGAGGCGAGCCACTTCTGCCCGACGCCGTGCGGCGTATGCCCCGCGTCCATCCCCGTTGCTCGACAAACCTCGTCGCCGGGTTGCTCCTTTTCTACATCGTCGGGACGGCATTCGCAGAATCCTGGGGCGCGGAGGTGTCGTACCTCGCCGGAGCGTTCGCCGCCTTTTTATGGTGGCGACCGGTCGGCGCGTTCCTGCAACAACACGCCACCACGCGTCCGGCGTCGGACAAGGAGATAGAGAGCGGAATCCGCGCCGCCCGCGATCTGTTCGATGCCCTGGATTCGCCTGTAACCAGTGCGGTGCCCAAACCGGTATCGCCACTTCGCGCCAAGTTCCGGCGCGTCTGGCAGGCAGGCTTTTTGCAGATATTCATGGGAAGCGCAGTCGCGATGGCTTCGCTGTGGATTATCGCGCTGACGTTCCCTCCGTTCATGCAGTTTTTCAAAACGGTGCTGGGGGAGTAGCGTAGCGATACCCCTCCCCATTTCCCAATGGGGGGAGGTTGGGAGGAGGGATCTCTTCTGGTATAACGACACTATTATGCTAACAGAACGCCTTACCCGTGCCGTGAAGGACGCCCTCGCTATTTGTCGTGCGGAAGACCTGGTTCCCGACGTCGGGGTGCCGGTCGAAGTGGTTGCCCAGGCGGGAGCCTATGCGACCAACACGCCGCTCCTGCTTGCCCGTCGCTCGGAGAACGCGGTCAGTACGGCGGGCGCACGTGCCGGGGTTTACGCGGAGCATTTAGCGGAGAATATCAACGCGCACCCGGATACGCCCGCGGTCGCCAAAGCCTCGGAAACCGGCACACTGCTTTTGTATCCATCGTCCGCAGTGTATGCCGAAGCCATTCGTGCGGTGCTTGCCGGGGGAGACAACTGGGGGGCAAGTAAAACCGGCGCGGGTAGTCGCGCTCTGGTGGAGTTTGTTTCCGCGAACCCGAACACGCCGCTTTCGCTCCATCACGCACGGGGCGCGGCGGTCGGGGACGCGATGTGCCATCTGCTTTCGGCGTCCGGGTACGCCGTCGAGCGCGAGTTCTATGTGAACGATGCCGCGTCTGCGCCGCAGTTGCGCTCCCTCGCCCGCGCTGTATTCGGGGCGTACCGGGAGCATTTTGGCGTCGCGGCAAGCGAGATCACGAGCGAAGGCTACTCCGGGGAGTATGTGACGGAACTGGCGAAAAAGGTCGCGGAGGCGTCCGGCGACCGTTATGTAGATTTATCCGCCGAAGCCGCCGCGACCGCCCTGACCCCGCTTGTCATCTCCCTGATGCAAACCGAGCAAGAGGAAACCCTTTCCCGGTTCGGCGTTCGTTTCGACCGCTGGTTCTCGGAAGCCGCTTTGCTTGCCGGTGGCGCGTTGCAGAATGTTCTGGACGCTTTGCTCGCATCCGGGGCGGCGTACGCCCACGGCGGCGCGCTATGGCTAAAAACCACGCAGTACAGCGATGACGGCGACCGTGTTTTGTTGCGCAATGACGGCACACCGTCATATTTCGCGGGCGATCTCGCCTATCACGCCGACAAACTGCAAGCACGCGGCTACGATCTGACCGTCGATGTTTGGAACGCGGACCATCAATCGTATATCGGGCGGACGATGGCAGGGCTTGCCGCGCTCGGCGTGCCGAATGTGGAACACCGGCTTCGTGTCGCCGTGTTCGGCACGGTACGCGCCCTGCAAGACGGTTCCGAATTGCGCACCGGGCGATACGCGAGCGGCGTCGTGACTCTGAAGGAGATTCTGGACGCGGGTGTGGATGCCGATACGCTCCGTTTCGCGCTTCTGCTCGCCTCACCGACATCGGTTCCGATGGATCTAAATGTGGACGCTCTGACCTCCGCCGCGCCGAATAATCCGCTCACTGGCATTCGCGCTGCATTGATGAAAACATCCACCGCGGCACCGAGTACGGGCGATTCCGGGTCGGGCGAATTAAAAGATAACGAGGCGTTATCCGCGATCATCCGTCGTCTGGACATGTTCCCGGACACGGTACGCGGCGCGGCGACCACTGCTACGCCTGCCGAAATCGCCCGGTTTGCTTGGAGCCTTGCGGACGCGGTGAACCGGTTACCAGAGTCCAGCGATGCGGCGACCGGGAGCACACTGCAGGCGGCGGGTGTAACGCTTCGAAACGCGCTACGCTTGCTCGGCATCGGAACCGCGTAAAGGCGATTATTATGCGACCACCCTTTCCGCTGCCCGACAGCGTGACTTCGTTTCGCGATTACTTCCGCCTGACGGCGGAGTCGGATCGGGTCGCCGAAGCGTTGGGCTATAGTCTCACGCGCTTGCGGGCGGAACTGCCACAAGCCGATGCAGATCTGCCGTGGGTCACGGAGTTGCAGCACCGGTTGGAGCAATCAGAACCGCACGTTGACGTCGGCAGTGGGCAGTCGCAGCGTGAGTTCTTTATCGCACCAGTGCTTATCGAACTTTGCGTGCGTTTCGGCGTCGAATTGCACTCGGAATACCCGTTCTGATGGGCATCCTCGAAATCTCGTAGACCGAATCCTATGCCTATTGCATCCGTGGTGATGATTTCCGGCAATGCCCCGCCCGTGGTCTGCGGAATCGGCGATTATACGACACGGTTGTCGGGCGAGTTGCGCAGTCTCGGCATACCGATCACGGTATGGAGTCGCGAGCAAAGTGGCGTTGTCCAGAGCGAAACGGTTCGCACGCCCGCGCCACGACTGGATCGGGCAGGGATCACGGCGTTTATCACCCGTTTCGAAGCGGAACGTCCGGCGGTTTTACATCTTCAATACGAATCAGATTCGTACGACGATAACGGGCTTGCGCTACTCCGATTTGCCGTCGCTGCCCGCAAGATCGGGGCATCGCTGGTGACGACGTTTCATGCCCTGGACGGTCCGCGCTCGTGGGGAAGGGGGCATCGTCTCGCACTTATTGCCGGAATCATCGGAAGCCGCGACATCGTGATCTGCTCGAAACGCCAGCGGGACGTGCTGTCGAAACTGCCCGGTATCGGAGCAAAGACACACCTCATCCCGGTGGGCAACACGATTCCGGTCACGGGAGAACGCGCGGTAAAAACGGCGAGCGAACCGCTTCGTCTCGTTTACTTCGGGTTCGTCTGGCGCGGGCGTAACCTCGAAACGTGTGTGCGTGCCGTCGCCGCCGTGAACGAGCACACTCCGGCAACGCTGGCTATCGCGGGTGGCATCAAGGACGGATCGTACCGCCGTGAAATCGAGTTGTTCGCGGAGTCGCTGGGTGTCGCCGCAAAGGTCACCTTTACGGATGATCTCCCTGCCGCCGCACTTTCATCAATCCTTACCAACGCCGACATCGCCCTGCTTCCGTTTGCGACCGGCGTTTCGACCGGGCGTAGTACACTTGCCGCCGTCCTCGAACACGGTTTGCCTACCGTGACGATGGCGACACCGGCTAACTTAATACCGGAGTTCCGCGACGGAGAAAACATGCTTTACGTGTCGCCCGCAGACACCGACGGCTTCATCCGTGAAACCACGCGTCTTGCCACCGACACCACACTACGCCAATCACTCGCCGCCAACGCGCTAACTCTCGCCCGACATTTCTCGTGGCAGGAGATAGCCCGGACGACCGCGAACCTGCCGTCATATCGTGGGTTCGGGTGTTAGGGACAGGTCACTGGGATCAGAGAGTGTCATCTGTCGAGTCGCCGCCGAAAATATTTGGCACGCCGAAAACCTGTCCCCTATCCTTTAACACCCGATGTTCCCCCTTATCCTGCCTTCCGTCCCCGAAACCTCTCCCGGTCCCCTGGCACCGCGTCAGGACTTTGTTCTGCTTGCCGATGCACTCGATGGTTCGCTTCTATATCCCGCAGAATTCGATGCGAACTCACTCCTGTCTCGTCTCGAAAAACGCACCGCCACCGACATTCGGCAGGCGTTCAGGGCGTTAAAACGGCGCCGCATGACTTCCGCGTATGTTTCGCTTTCCGAAAAAGTCGCCATCCCCCTGGCGTTGCTCCTGCCGCAAGGGCGCGGGAACCGCCCCGCGCATGTGCTGGTCGGGCACCGGATCACTTCACCGAACAAGCGCAAATTGCAAGAGCGGATCGGGTATCTGCATCGCTTCGACCGAATTGTCGTGCTGGCGACGACGCAATCGGACTACCTCACGCGGGAAGCCGGGGTTCCCGCGCACCGGGTCGCGTTTGTTCCGGATTCGGTAGACGCGCGATTCTGGGAGGATGGTTTGGCTGGAAGGGATGGCAGTTATCTGCTCGCTGTCGGGCGGGAGCGACGTGATTATGCGACCTTTACGGATGCTTTGCGACAAATGCCCGATTTGCGGGCATTTGTTGTCGCTTCGTCGCCGTGGTCCCGTGCGGGAGGGGACATCCAATCAAGTGGGGTTCCGTCCAACATGACCTTCCGGCAGGATCTGTCCTATGGGGCGTTGCGCGACCTGTACGCAGGAGCATCGCTTGTTGTCGTGCCACTGGTACCAGGAACGGACTACGCGGCGGGCGTAAACAGTTGCCTGGAAGGGATGGCAATGCGGAAGCCAATCCTCGTAACGGCGACATCGGGACTTGCGGACTACCGGCGCGGATACGCGGGAGAGGAGTTGGTTGCAACGGTTCCTGAGGGAGAATCGGGGCGACAGCTACGTGACGCTATCGAGTCGCTTCTCGCGAACCGGGTACGATGCGAACGGCTCGCCCGTGCCGGTCGGCGGTTCGTGGAACAGAAGGCGGACATCGAAATCTATGTGAAAAGCATAGCAAACATTGTACAAGAGTCGCTTGCCGAACGATAAAGGTAGCACGGGAGAAATAGGATGAGTGTGGGAAGAGTAATAGTCCTGAACGGTCCGTCCAGTGCGGGGAAAAGCACGCTCTGCAAGGCATTACAGAAAACATCGGACGAGTACTGGTGGCACGTTCAGATGGATACGTTCACCACGATGCAACCAACATGGGTAATGCCGGAACCCGCGCCCGGCGAAAAGGATCATCTATCGTGGAACCATGAGGTGCGCCTCGCGGGTTTCCTGTCAGGCTATTATCAGTGTATCCGCGTCCTCGCTCTTGCTGGCAACAACGTCATCGCCGACGCCGGGTTCCTGAAGGTCGAATGGTTATTGGAGCAGATAGATGCCTTAGACGGGATCGATTCGCTTTACGTCGGGGTGTTCTGTCCGTTAGAGGAAGTAGAGCGACGCGAGCTTGCACGGGGCGACCGGCAACCGGGTTACGCACGCTCTCAATACGAGGTGGTTCACAACCACGGTCCATACGATGTGGAAGTAGACACTTCACTCCTCGGACCGGATGAAATAGCCCGGGTAATCAGGAAAGCACTTGCCACGCCACCATACCCCAAGGCATTCACGCGCATTCTTGGACGGCACCGTGCGAAATAGTGATACGCAGGACTCCGTCCCAGAAGTGGCTATTGTCCATAAGGCGGCAATAGTCGGCGAAATCCGTGCCCCAGAACGATAACGGCGAAGAGCGCGTTTCGGAGCACTGCGAACGGGTACGACACCGGGGCGATTGTTTGCGATTTTTCGGCGAGCCATGCCGTGGCGAAATTGTCGCCCCGCTCCGCAATCCTGGTTAATATCCCGGTCGGCTCATAGATGCCGCGCCGCCATTCTTCCGGTATGCCTTCGATGCCAACCAATGCGCCGACGATCCCGCCCGTGATCGCGGCTATCGTGTCGGTGTCACCGCCGCAGGCGATGGTGCTTTGCACGGCGCGACGAAAATCGCTGGGATGCGAGAGTGCGGCATGAAGTGCGACCGGGACGCTATGATTGACATAGCCGGAAACGCCGCCGGGGAAATACTCTGCGGCAAACCCTTCGGTCGTCTGGTTCTGCAAGAGGCTGTCGATAATCCGCCGCAACCATTCCCGCAACTCTTCCGCACCGGATTCCGGCAGGGTTCCAGCGATTGTTGCCAGAACAGTAGCGGGTATCGTCTCCCCACGTGCAAAACAGGCGGCACCGAGGGCGACCGCCAACGCACCGTGTTCTGCCTTCGGATCGGTATGCGTCAGTCGGGACGAGCGGAAAACGAGGTCACGCAATCGGTCCCGGTTATCTTCCCACGCACATGACACGCCGATAATCGCCGCCCGCATTGCCGGTCCGTTGCCCGCCGAAAACACTCCGGAGCGGGAGGCAGGAACGCCAGCCACCAGGCGAATCCCGGCGCGGAGCGTCGCCAATCCGACACCTGCCGGAAGTGCCAGAATCCACCGGCGCAAGCCTTCCGCCAACCGCCGCGAGAACGCATCCCCCTCGCCCGCCGAAACCGTCAGCGCGTCCCAGACCAGAAAGGTATGCTCGGTGTCATCGGAGATCATGCCACGTCCGAAGAAAAACCGGTGCGTGTCGGGGACGCCGCCGAGTAGCACAGGGATTCTCCGGGGCGATAACCCTTCGCAGGGCAGACCGAGCGCGTCCCCCACTGCGGTCCCCCAAACACAACCGGCGACGGATCGAGCAAGAGACGCCTGGCGAGATCTTAGCCTGTTATCGTTCTTCATACAATAAGAACGATGAGAGACCGATCCGGTTACGCGAGACCCGAGAAAGGGAGGATAGGGTGCTTTCATGGCACCCTATCCGTGGCGGAATCAGCCCTTTTTTGCGTTGCGGCGACGTGCGATGCGGACAGCAGGTATCACGAAAACGATTCCGCCAAATATCATTGCGTGAAGCGTCGAGATTTCCGGCACTAGAGTAAACGACATCTGGACGTTATCAATCGCCAAGCCGTGGTTCGCGCCGTTGTCGCGCGTGTCTTGCCAGCGAATCCAGAGTTCCTGTCCCGGCAATACTGCTTCATCTTGCCCGGTCAACACCACCGTCTGATTGAAGGATTGCGTTGTGAGCGGTCCGTTGACTCCCGCCGCGCCTCCCGGTGTCGTATTGTTCACTACGAAGTTCAGATTAGTAAACGTGTTGTACTGATCCGGATCGTTGATGCTTCCCGTATTGGAGTCGAACACCGCGTAGGCAAAGGTGAGTTGTTGCTGGCTGTTTGCCGGGTTGTCGGCACGTCGCCACTGCTCACCGATGTATTGAATGTTGAACGAGGAGATAATCAAAGAAGAACTCGTGTTGACGAAACGGAAACCGAAAAAGACGTTGTTCACAGCAACGATTTCCGAGCCGAACGCCCGTTCTGTACTCCCGTTCACTCCGTAACTATACAAAGACCCGGTGGTATCGGAACCGTTTGATATACGGTATGTCGTGGGTGTAGCACCCGCACGGGTCGCATACAGTCCTGGCACCGTCACATTATTGGCAAATGCGGTGGTAGTACCTGTGTTCGCGAGCGTAGGCGTGTCGAAACTTTGATTGTAGGTGGTGGGATTCACACCGCCGATATTAATTTGCGCATGCACATCGATGGCAGTCATGCCCAGTGCCATTACAGTTGAAACGAGCGAGATAGAGAGATTTTTCCCTCGCCATAGGGATGATTGTGTAAACGAAGTCCTCAAAAACAGTTTCCTTATTCTAGCCAAATCGGCTTGTCAAAGATGAAGGGAGATAAATATCCAGAACACGACTGGGTATCAACTATTCTATACTAAAGTGTATATACCAAAGTATAGGCTTTTTTGTCTATACTTTTTTGGTGACCGAATGCCATGTCGTCAAGACATGCTTTTCGTCGTGGAAAAAGCGGGATAAGTTGGCGTTCTGGTTGACGCGACACTATTCCCGGTGCTATTATCAATAGGGAAAATTCGTAACCGGGTGCGAAAACGACTCGCTACCCACACACAAATTTCCTCTATTCAAACGATTAAAAACGCTGTTTTCCAGCGAAAACGCAGGATAAACAGTACCCGCAAGGAGCAACTATTATGGCAGTTCGCGTCGGCATTAACGGTTTCGGGCGTATCGGTCGTCTTACTTTCCGCGCCATCCAGGAAAAATACGGGGCGTCGGGCGAGGTGGAAGTGGTCGCGCTGAACGACCTGACGGACTCGAAAACGAACGCCCACCTTCTGAAATACGACAGCAACTACGGTCCGTTCAAGGGTGAGGTGTCTTACGAAGGCACCGACATCGTCGTCAACGGCAAAAAGATTCAGGTGTTCGCGG
>JACMIS010000616.1 GCA_014381035.1 Armatimonadota bacterium | reverse complement strand
CCAACTTTCAAATGCCAAACATTAGTTTTTTGTACAAACGCCTTTTCAAATCGTTTTTTTCCCGAACTGGATATAGTTCCCGGACGGGGACAAATTTTAGCCACCAAACCAATACCGGATTTAAAGTTTGAAGGTATTTTTCATTTTATGCAAGGGTATTATTATTTCCGCAACTATGGCAACAGGATCATTTTCCCACAGGTTCTACTGGATCGCGAGGATTATGAGCGAGCCTGTGACGCCCACAAAATGGGGCAATTCGTCACCTTGAAGGGGACGTTGGTAGAAATCGGGACTCGCTACCAGATCCGCGACTATTCGGATTTCGAAGTTAGATCGTAGTCCCGAGATAGCCGTTTTATTCGTTCGGAAGGGACAGGGAAACCGGGCAGATACTGATATTTATTAACACTTGTCTGTTTTCTTTTTGTTTGTCGGGTACCCTCCGGGTGGCGGACGGCGGCAACGCAGCGGAAACGCAGTTTCCGCAATTACGTTGCATCGTTGGACCTGCGGTGCTCGTTCTACGTCAGGCTTCGCGCGTCCCGGGTTAACCCTTGCTGTTTTCCCGCGAATGCGCCGTTTCCCCTTCCCACGCAGTGGGAAGGGGAAACGGCGCATTCGCGGGAAAGGACCGAACCCGCAGGACCAAGCATTAATACAGCACCGCCGGTGAGACCGGTCCAACGATGCGTTGGCGCCGTCCGCGAAGGACAAAAAGAAAAGAAAAACAGCCGATCTCGTAGTGAAATCGGCTGTGAAGCGAGGGGAAGAATCGTGCTTATTCGACGCTGGCGATGGTGATCGCGATCACCTTGTTGCCCGCGCTGTACGGGTTTTCCTGCTGCCCGCGCTGATTGAGGAACTGGAAAAGAACGTGGTTGCGGTTCTTGTATGAAGCGATCAGGCTTCGCCCGACGCGGAATTGCTCCTCGGGAACACCGTAGCGCAGGACCACATCCTTGTACGTCGTGCCGAGCTGCACACCCTTCTTGGTTCGGATGTTGCCACCCGCGTAGCCGATAGTGCGGATCTGCGTCACTGCGCCGCCCTGCCCGACCAGGAATTCGTAGGACACGACATCTTTGCCCGCGCGACGGTTGTAGATCCATGTCGTCTCTTGTTGCGGGGTCAGATTCGAAACAGTCTGACCGAACTGCCCGGTGCCGCTACCGCCCGCGCCCGGAAAACCGCCGCCGCCGGAAGCACCCGGGAAGCCGCCGGGAGCACCACCCCGATCCTCATCGCCGCCGAAGCCGGCAGGCGCGCCACCAAAACCAGGGGGAGGGCCGCCGAATCCTGGCGGGGGACCACCAAAACCCGGGGGAGTACCGCCGCCGAGACCAGGACCAGCCAAGCTGCCACGACCACCACCGGGGGTAGCCCCGCCGCGTCCGGCACCGGGAGCACCCAGACCGCCCGCGCCCCCTGCTTGCGTGCCAGCTTGCCCCGCACCGGCGGGTGCCTCACGGATCCCGACATCGCCAACCACGACATCGTTCGGGTTGCCGTACGCCTTCAGTACCGAAGTCGCTTTGCTGTTGAGACGTATGCTCGCCAGAACGCGCTCATACTGATCCGCTTGTGCCTGTGCGGTTTGGGACGGCAGTGTGATCACTGTTCCCGCCGCGACCAATGCCGCAAGCCCTGCTGCTACCAATTGCTTTCGTAAAATCATTGTTTTGCTTTGTATCCTTGCGTCGCCGCTTGCCTGCCGCCGGGTTGTACGTCGGACGACTCTCTCGCCGCTCGTATTGCTCTGGGCGACCTCGCGAAAGAATGTCGCTGTTATTTCCACACCCGGCAAGCCACTTCCTTCTTTTTGTTATACGTTTATTATACGGTAAAATGCGATTTCACCGCACAAAACTATGTCTGCTAACCCGACCACCGAAACTCCTCTGCCATCCGTACCGAACAGTGTTGCGTCGCTGCGTTCGCAACTCGCCGCGTTGCACACCGAGCGCGACCTGATCGCGCTTATCAAGGCGGAGCGTGAAGCCTTGCTTGGCGATGCCGCGCCCATGCAATTCAAAACCCCGAACGGCGGTCGGGAATGGATGCACCGTTACGCCGACCTGATTGATTCCTGTCTGCGTCGCATGCTCTCGCTCGCCTGTGAGCGCACCGGGCAAGGTGTTAAGACCGGAATCGCCGTGATCGCTACCGGCGGCTATGGGCAACGGACGCTCGCCCCGCACTCCGATCTGGACATCACTTTTTTGACCACCCGCGACGATGACTCGCCCACGCTCCGCTCGTTGTTCGGTCTGGTCATGGACGTGCTGATGAGCGGCGCGAAACTGACCGTCGGCTATGGCTATCGGACCCTTTCCGATGTGGAATCGCTCGGCGAGACTGGCACCTTGCCCTATGACCACCAAACACAGACTGCGTTGTTAGATGCCCGCCTTATTGCTGGCGATTCCGTTTTATTTGCCCGGTTTGACCGGCAATTTATCGCGCACCTTCAAATCGCGGATTTTCTTTTTCGCAAGCATACCGAGTGGATGCGTCGGCGCGAAAAATACGGGACCACGCCGCTCGTCGGGGAGCCGCAACTCAAGGAAGGCGCGGGCGGTCTGCGCGATCTGCAAACGGCGGCGTGGATGGCGCGGGTCCGCTACAACAAACATCCCGGCAGCATCGGTTCCGGCGAACTGTGGCGCGAAATGGTACGCCGTAAGGTCATCACCGAGGGCGAGCAAACCGCGCTTTTGGAGGACCGCGACTTCCTGCTCTCCGTGCGATGCCTGTTGCATCGCACCACCGGAGAGCGTAAGGACGCTTTGACGCGTCCGCGTCAGGAGAAAGTCGCCGAACTCGCCCGCGTGGATATGGAGCAGTTTCTCCATCTGTACTACGCGTCCGCCCTACGGATTCAACAGACCACGGAGAAAATCATCGCTCGCTGTCTGGAGTCGCCGCTCCCGCTTGCGACCCCGGGACTGGCGGCGGCACGGCGTCAAGTGGTGGTCGCCGAACCGGAGCGCATCGAGGAAGACCCGGCGTGGACCATCCGCGCCGTCGGCTACTGCCAGGCATATAACCTGCAACTCGCCCCAGCGACCGAGGAAGCCATCGAGCGCAGTGTTTCCGCGAAAGAGGCGGAAGGTGCCGAGACCGATGTCACCCTCCTTACGGAAATACTCGCCCGTCCCGGCGACATCGGCGCGACCCTGCGGCGTCTACACCGCACCGGACTCTTGCGCGTCCTGCTGCCCGAACTTTCCGCGTGTATGACACTTCCCGCTTACGACCCCGCACACCTGTACACTGTCGGCGAGCACACGTTGCGGGTATTGGAAAATCTGGTGCGATTGCGCCCCCGCGAGATCATCACCGTCGGTTACCATGCCCCGGTGCAGCCCCCGGAATCGGCGGAGACCCTGCCCCTGCGCGATCTGCTCGACTCGCTGGAGTCGCCGATCCCGCTCTATGTCGCGGCTCTCCTGCACGACATCGGCAAGCAGACCCGCACGATGCAGGACGGGACGGTCGCCCCACACGAGCGAACCGGCGCGGAAATGACCCCGCCGATCTGCCAGCGGCTCGGACTCGCGGACGCACAGGCAGACTCCGTGATTTGTCTAGTACGGCAACACCTCTTAATGGCGCAAACGGCGCGGCTGCGCGATCTGAACCTGCCCGAAACCGTGCGGTCGTTCGCGGAAACGGTCGGAAGTACGGAGCGGCTCAAAATGCTCTACCTGTTGACCTGGGCGGACACGAACGCCGTCGCGCCGGGCGTCTGGACGCCGCTACAGGCGCGGCAGGTCGCCGAACTGTTCAACCGGGCGTTCGAGTATCTGCAGGAGCGCGACGAACGCGGCACCCCTGAAGATCTGCCCGACGAACCGGATGAACGGATCAAGGCGGTCCGCGCTCGGGTGCGAAAACAGCTCGCCCGCGAAGCCGAACTCGCCCTGCCGAAGGAAGCACGCGGTTCGGGGCAGGAGGAGCGCGGTGAGGCGGCGCGAGCGCACTCGGAAACCATGCCCGCCGCGTATCTGCTGGCGACACCGCTTCCCGTGATGGCGCAACACGTTCACATGGTTACACGGCTCCAGGAAAGCGGCGGACGCCCGGTGGTAGACCTGCGCACGTCCGCGCCGGACGCCGACACGACCGACCTGATCGTGGTCGCGCACGACGACCCGACCCCCGGTCTGCTGGCGAAAATCACCGGCGTGCTACTCGCCTACGATGTGCGCGTTCATTCAGTACAGGCGTTCACCCGCGAGGAAAACGGCAGCCGCATCGTTTTAGACACGCTTTCGGTTAATTATCACGAGCGACCGTTGCCGCCGCTGAAACGCGCCGATGTCGCGGAAGCGATGACGCAGGTTTTAGCCGGCGAAATCAGTCTCGCGGAGCTGCTAAAGCGGCGCGGGCGGGCGAACGCGACGAGCACGCCACTCCGCGCCCCAGTGCAGGTGCTGATGGTGGACGAAAGCGTGGGGCAGGATTTAACGCTCCTGGACATCGCCGCACCGGACGAGATCAGCGTCGTCTACCGCCTGTGCGCGAACCTGACCGCGCTCGGCACGAACATACGCTCGGCACGCATCTCGCTCTGGGGCGGGAACGCCCGATGCGCGTTCTACGTCACCGCCCCGGACGGCGGACCGATCCCCGCCGATCCGCTCAAGGACGGCATCGAAGCGGCATTCCGCGAAGACGGCTAATCTTGTTTTAGCCACAGCAGAACACCCTGAACTCGGATGGCTTTAAAACGCCTCGAAATTTCCGTGACCGGATGCGGATCGGCTCATGGTTTGCGCGGATCATCCCGTGTGAATTTGAGACCGTGAGGCGATCTGTTTCAGCGCATCTAGTTCGGCGAGAAGGTTGCGGGTTCCGTCGAACTGGAGCTCCGCGTGCGCCCGCGCCGCCTGTCCCATCGCACGCAAACGCGATTTATCATGAACCAGATGCGTGAGTTTCTGTTCCAATGCTTCCCAGTGCTCGGGCGGTATCAACCCGGCAGGCTGGACGGATCCGGTCTTACTGGTAACTAATTCAGGGATTGCTGCAATGCCGGTAGTCAATACCGGTAGCCCGGATGCCATCGCTTCGGTCAGGACCAGCCCCGCGACATCGGCGAACGTCGGAAAGACGAAAAGATCCGCCCCGCGATAAAGTGCTTTGAGCACGTCACTGTTCGGCTGGATGTCGTGATGCACCCGGACTCTCGGGGTGTCGGGGACTGTATCGCGGGTGACGACATCCAGCGAGCACCAGGGCGGGGCACACTCGCGCATCCAGCGTAACAACAGGTCTCCGCCTTTGCGGAAGAAATCGCCCCCGACGAAAAGCAGCTTTACTTCCTCGCCTTGGGTTCCGTGCGACGGAACCCAGGTGGAAAGGTCTACCCCAGGTTGAAACACCTGAGTACGGCTTGCGGGAAGTCCGTAGTCCTGAACCACGGAATCAGCAGCCCATTGCGACCAACAGAACACTGCGGCACTGGTGTTGAAAACACGGTCGTACCAACTTTCGTTCCGTCTTTGCAGAAAAGACCGGGGGTTATCGGTCAATCCGTAATGCTTTCCCAGAGCGAGAAACTGTTTCGGCGTCGAGTCGATGCTGACCACCGAGGGGATTCGTCGCATGAAGGAATGGCTTAAAACAGCCGGGAGTTGGGTGTGAAAATAAATCGCGTCGAACTGCTGCTTCCTTGTCGCATCCCGTAATTTCTGGTAAGTCTGGACACCCGCCCGAAGCACGATATCGTTCCGCAGTTTCGGCAAGCGGAAGATGAGACCCGGATTATCAAACCGGATCTCGATCCATGTTGCCTGAATGTCGGTGTGATTTTCTACCACGCTCCGTAGATTCTTATAAAACGTCGTGTGCCCCAGACCGATTTCCATCACGAAAGCAATATGCAATGTCTTGTCCTTTATTCCCGAAGTGAGTCCACGGAGACCGGCGAGGGATTCACTTGCCCCGTCCCGCACCAGATTTTTTATCTGAACTTCTTGGTTCAAATGTCTTAGCTCAAGTTGCTGTTTTGTTGCATGAAAATGATAAGTGTTTCCGTCGAAGCACGGTGATGCAGAATAAAAAGCCACACCGGTTCGGAGAAAGTGATGAGGGTCGCCTTCTTTGTTGGCGGAGTCATGCCCACCCGTCTATCCTCTGACTATTTTGTTACGGAAGCGAACACACTTCAATAAACTTTCGATAGACATTTACCCAACGGTCGCGGGAAGGGGTGAGTGCTTCGCGGCTTCCACTCGGGATCGGTTCGGGAGGCAGGTGCGTCGCCATACCCCCGTCGGTAGCGGCGTACTTATAAACCCAGGGGGATCACGCTTTATCTCGCAAGCCCGCCGCACCCTGGGAAGGCGGCATTCCGAAAAATCGCCTATAGCCTCGATTGCGAAGCAGGCAACGTCGCCGGAGCCCGCCCGGCCGACACTCGCGGAACCCAGGCGCATCATTAACCGGACCGTTCTATCCGTCACACCTCGGAACTTGATCCATGACAGTGGTCATTCCGGGGTGCTTGCGGGACGGTTGGGGAGGCAGACTTTGACCTTGCGGATGCGGCGTCCGGTCATTTCGGCGACCGTGAACGTGGACTCGCCGTAGCGCAGGGCGTCGCCGATGCGCATCGGGAGACTGCCGCCGTGCCGCGCCGCGAGGATGAAGCCGCCAACGGTTTCGATCTCGGTTTCTTCTTCCGGTCCCAAAAAATCCAGCGTTTTGCGCAACTTGTCCAGCGGCATCCGGGCGTCCACGAGGAAACAGTCGGTGCCGACCGGTTCCAGTTCCGGCGAAGTGCGGTCGAATTCGTCCTGAATGTCGCCGACGATCTCCTCGATGATGTCCTCCACCGTGACAATGCCCGCCGTGCCGCCGTATTCGTCCACGACCACCGCCATGTGCCGCTTCTCGCGCTGAAAGTCGCGCAGGAGCGCGTCAATCGGGCGCGTTTCGGGGATCCGTGGCAGGGTCCGGGCGATGCGGCGCAACTGCTCGGCGTCATCCGCTTCCGTACGGCGCGACGTCAGCGCGAGCAGGTCTTTGACATGGATCATGCCCGCTAAATCATCCGGCGAGCCTTTTTCGCAGAGCGGGTAACGGGTATAGCCGTTCTCGTCCGCAATCCGGATGTTCTCCCCCACGGACAATCCGGTGGACAGAAACACCACGTCGGGGCGCGGGACCATCACCTCGTCGGCTTTGCGGTGGGCGAAGTCAAGTACCCGGTTGATCAGGCTTTGTTCGCTTTCCCGGATTTCCCCACCCTCGCGACTCGCCGACACGATCAAGCGCAACTCCTGTTCAGAGTGCGCCTCGCCTTCGTGTTCGCCCGCCGGTTCGATCCCGAACGGTTTCAGCACGAGCGAGGCAAGTTTGTTCATCCCCGCAATCGGCATCTTGAACAAACGGTAAAAAAAGTCGAGCGGGTAGATAATCGCGAGCGTGGTCTGCTCGGATCGCTGTATCGCCAACGATTTCGGTGCCAGTTCCCCTAAAACGATATGTAGCGCGGTAATCGTGGTGAACGCGATCCCACCGGCGATGATGTGTTTCCAGCTATCAGGCATCCTGCCATCGAAAAGCGGTTCCAGAAGGTGCGCGAACGCCGGTTCGCCGACATAGCCGAGACCGAGGGAGGCGAGGGTGATTCCCAGTTGCGTCGCAGAAAGATACGCGTCCAGATGCCGGACCGCGTCCAGTGATTTTTGCGCCCCGAACTGCTTCTTCGCCGCTAATTCTTCCAGTCGGGTTGCCCGCACTTTAACAAGCGCGAACTCCGCGGCGACAAAAAAGCCGTTCAGGAATACTAAAAATAGAGCGAATAGTAAAAGTAAAGCGGAGCGTAAGCCGTCCGACATAGGATTTTCTCAACGCTATTGTACCCGCTTTCCTCCCACCCCCCAACCCCCTCCCTCATCGGAATGAGGGAGGGGCACCCAGAGGGTACCCGGGGGTGGGAGACCGTTGCGTAAACAATTCGTATAGCAGAATGCTGGTTGCCATTGCCAGGTTGAGGGAGTCGGCGGTCGCGGTCGGTGCCATCGGGATGCGGACGAGGTGGTCGCACTGTGCCATCTGCTCGTCGGTCAGCCCTTTGCGCTCGCCGCCCATCCACAGCACCACCCGCTCCCCATAGCGCACGGAGCGGAAATCCTCGCCCGTGTGGGGCGAGGTACCGATCAGTCGGACGCCGTGCTTTTCGCGCCAGGACTGCCATTCCGCTCCGCCGGTGCGGGCGAACCGCAGACCGAACGTCGACCCCATCCCCGCCCGGACCACACCGGGCGCGAACGGGTCTACCGGCGGGGCGTCCGGCTCCGAGGCGGGGAGACAGATCAGCCCCGCACCACCGACCGCTTCGAGCGTACGCAGGATCGTGCCGAAGTTGCCGGGGTTCTGAACCGTGTCGAGTGCCACATAGCACAGACCGGCATCGGGGGGCAGGCGATACAGAGGCGTCCACGTTTGCTCGACGACGGCACCGATGCCCTGCGGTTCAGGGGATTGCGAAAGGCGGGACAGCATTTCGGCGGGAAGGGGGAACAGCGGCACGGTGGGGTGACGCTCCCGAATCCGGTCCATCGTGCTTTGCACGCCGGGATGACGCCGCGAGAGTTCGGGGGCATACACAAACAGTTTGGGACGAACATGCCGCGAGGTCGCGGCGTGATGGACGAATCGGATGCCATCACAATAAAACAGATTGATACGATCGCGCTCTTCGCGCTCCGCAACAAGGCGACTTAAAAACGCCGCCAGCGGCTTCGGGGAACGCGGGTTAGAAACGAGTGACTCTAATAAGGAGGTGTTGTTGCATCGGGTCATTTCCCTTCCATGGGCATTTGCCAGCGCACAGAGTTAGCGCGGCGGGCTGCTCAAATTAAGCCCGGCGTAGTCGGTGCGATCCGTTTCCAAGGAGCGGGAGTCGCGGGCGGTGATGGAACGCGATTGATTGTCACGTTACGTTTATTTTACCAGGTGACACCGCCGATTTGAGCAACGGGCGTTTCGAACGGGGCGATGTTTGGAGCGACATTGTACGACCAAATTCATTTGCTCGCGCACTGTCGAGCGAAACTCATATCTCCGACAGCCACCGTTTCAGAGTCGCCGCGTCCGCTGACAGGTTCGCGGGGGAGTCTTCCGCGACGAATTCCAGGCAGAGCCAGCGGATGGGGATGTTTTCGGTGGTGTGCGCAGTCAGCAGGGCGAGGTAATTTTCCCAGGCGGTTTCGCCGCGCACGAGGGGGAATCGCTCGGTGGCACCCGGTGTTTTTTGCTCCCAGTGGAAGACGTGCAGGTGCGCCGTGCGCGGGAGGAGTGT
>JACMIS010000615.1 GCA_014381035.1 Armatimonadota bacterium | reverse complement strand
CTCTCCTGCGCAAAATGCACGAGGCCAAAGTCGCTGGGCACTCGGAGATTGGCGTCTGGGGCACGGGCACGCCGCGACGCGAGTTTCTCTATGCCGATGATCTCGCTGCCGCGTGCCGGTTTCTGCTCGAACATTATGATTCACCCGAAATCATCAACATCGGCTCGGGGACCGACGTGACCATCCGCGAGCTCGCCGAGCTGATCCGGGACGTCGTGGGCTTCCCGGGAGGCCTGGCTTTTGACGCGAGCAAACCCGACGGCACCCCGCGCAAGCTGCTCGATAGCGGGAAAATCGCGGCGCTGGGATGGAAACCGAAAATCTCGCTGCGAGAGGGAATCGAGCGGAGCTACCGATGGTTCCTGGAAAATGGCGCGGGGCAGCCGGCGCGCTGAACGCAGCCAGGCCCCCATCGGGCAATTCACCCCGGGGTGTCCAGGCACATCCTCCTGAGCGGACGCGCTTTGCTCCGCAGGATTTTCCCTTGGCAACGCTCGGAACGGTTCGCTAGCTTCCCCCCTTCGTTGATGAAGAAAAGTTTGCTTGTTTTAGTCCTGCTCCTTGCGGCGGTGTGTCTCCCGGTCACGGCGCGGGCGCAATTCGGGAGCTTTGGGGACGTGCCGATCGAAATCAACGCGGAGAGCACCGGCTTCAGCAGCGGTATCGCCACCGCGGAAGGGAACGTCGAGATTCGCTACAGCGACATCACCATTTACGCGGACTACGCCGAGTACAACCCCGAGACTCGCGATGTCCTGGTCCGGGGCAACGTGCGCATCTATCGGCAGGGGCGGCTCTTCACCGGCGAGCGCGGCGTTTACAATCTCGAAACGAAGCAACTCCGCGCCGCCGACTTCCGCGGCGATTTTTATCCGTTTCGCTTTGCGGCCGATTCGGTGGGATCGCTGCCCAACAACGCTTACTTCGTCAAGAATGGCGTGTTGACCACGAGCGATTCCTCGAAGCCCGACTACTACTTCAAGGCGAAAAGCGTGCGGATCTATCCGAAGGACCGCGTGGTGTTTCTCAACGTCATGCTCTACGTCGGGAAAACGCCCGTCTTCTGGTTTCCGTATTTGTACCAGTCCCTCAAGGAAGGCGAAAGTTTCTCCCTCACGCCTGGCTACAAGAGCGGCTGGGGAGCGTTTCTGCTTTCCACTTATACTTTTCCCATCGCCGATAAATGGTCCGGTCAGCTCCACCTCGACCTCCGCTCGGAACGCGGCGTCGGCCTGGGCATCGATTCGAATCTGAACTTTGGCATAGACGACCGGAGTTGGGCGCATTTTCGCTCCTACTACATTGACGACGCCGACCCCGGGACCAATAAGACCGGCCTTGGGCGGGAGCCGATCGATGCCAGCCGGTATCGGGTCAGCTTGCAAAGCAGGGTGTATGTCACCGACGACATCTACGCCAACATCGACGTCAACAAGCTGAGCGACCGCCGCATCGTGGAAGACTTTTTCGAGTCGGAATTCAAGCTCGACCCCCAGCCGGACAATCTCTTCTCGCTGACGAAGTGGGACGACAACTACACGCTCACCCTCATCACCCGCGGGCAGCTCAACAATTTTTTCGACATGACCGAACGGCTTCCGGAGCTGGTGCTCGACGTGAAACGGCAGCCGCTTTTCGGGTCGGGCATTTTTTACGAAGGCGAGACGGGTGTGGGGCGCTACCGCAGGAACTTCGCGAAAGGACAGGCATTCCCGAGCTACGATTTCGCCCGTGCCGACTCCTTCCATCAGTTGCTCTATCCCAAGACATATGCCGGCTGGCTCTCCTTCTCGCCGAAGATTGGGGTGCGCGGCACGTATTATACCGACACGGGCGAGACGAGCACGGAAGTGACGGAAACCACCCTGGAGACGATCCTCCCGGACGGCTCAACCCAGCGCTCGATCCAGACGACGACCGAGGAGAAACTTCGGCAGGGTGGTTCGACCTTCCGCGGCGTTGGGAACGCCGGGTTTGAGTCTTCCTTCAAGTTCTCGCGCGAGTTCGACACTGTGCAATCGCGCACCTGGGGGCTCGATGGCTTGCGACACGTCGTCCAGCCGTACACCGACTTGTCGGCCGTGGTCTCGAGTGAAGACCCAAACCAGTTGCTCCAGATCGACCGTTTCCAGCGCTCCGACCAGTTGCCGCTGTTCGACTTTCCCCAGTTCACCAGCACCGATTCCATTGATGATTGGACCGTCTGGCGTTTCGGCGTGCGGAACCGTCTGCAAACACGGCGGGACAACGACACCTTTCAGTGGCTGGAGCTGGACACCTACTTCAACGTGAACCTCGAGGAACCGCACTTTCCCAACAACACGTTCCGCGACGGCCGCTTCTCCAACGTCTATAACAAACTCCGCTGGTCGCCGGTCCCGTGGGTGTGATCGGCACACCAACCGGCCATCTGGACGCCCGGGTACGGCGCCGAGCCTATCTGTGGGCGGGGCGTGCACAGACTCGCTGTTGGGCTGCCACCGAGGCCTGTCCTGTGCGAGGCGGATCGGAGCCCTCTCGTGTGCCTGG
>JACMIS010000614.1 GCA_014381035.1 Armatimonadota bacterium | reverse complement strand
GAGCGCGTTCGACTCGTTCCCCCGAAACCCGATATGCTCGACACGTTCTGCCGATGGTTCGAGGACACCGAAGTAACGCGGTATCTGGACAATATCTTTCCGTTCTCGCTGGATTCGGAGAAAGAATGGTTCGCCAACCTTGCCAAAGAAAAGAATAGTGTCTTCTGGGCGGTAGTCGCGACCGACGGCGCGGAGGAACGACTCATCGGCACAACGGGCATCCATGCCATCCACCCGATCCACCATTCGGCGAGTAGTGGCAACTTGATCGGCGAGAAAAGCGAGTGGGGAAAAGGGTACGGCACCGAGGTCGTGCGACTGCGCACCCGATTCGCGTTCGATGAGTTGAACCTGCATAAGATCAACACGAACGTCTACCTGCCCAATATCGGCTCCCGGCGCGTTCTGGAAAAAGCGGGCTACAAAACGGTCGGCATTGCCCGCGAACATATCTGGCGCAACGGCAAATATCTCGACGTATGGCTGGCGGAGATCCTGCGGAGTGACTGGATCGCTCAGCAACCCTGAAAGACGAGACCGGCAGGAAACAACATGTTTCCTGCCGGTCTCTCCTTTTTGCATCGGGGCAGCGGGATTCGAACCCACGACCTCTACCACCCCAAGGTAGCGCGCTACCAAGCTGCGCCATGCCCCGAAATTGCCCACTCACTGTATCGTGCCTACGAACGGATGTCAAACGAAAACGTGCTTTTCTGGAGGTCTGCCGTGCCGACCGCGCCGACCGGCAACGTCAGGCGGCGGGGGATATGCCCGTAAGCGATACCGGAGGCGACCGCGACCGACGGCGGCGTATTTTCCAGAACGAGACGCGGCACACCGGCGGCAAGTCGGGCGTTCTCGTCGGGAGTCGTGCCATTAAACGAACCGATGAGGACCGCCGAAAGGTTATCGAGCACGCCGGCATGGCGGAGTTGCACCAGCATCCGGTCCACGGCGTATAGTTCTTCGTGAACATCCTCGATCACCAGAATCGCCCCGGTCATCGGTGGGATGTAGGGAGTTCCCACGAGCGAAGTCAAGAGGGAAAGGCAGACGGGGTATACGGCACCGGTAACGTTGTTGTCGCTATGTACTGGCGGGCGGTGTGTCGTCCACGGGGAGTTCTCTTCCGGAGGCGGATACACACTACGAAACCCGTCCCCGCCGACCGCTTGCCAGAAGGACGCTTCGCTGTAGGGATCGAGGGTGCTTTCCGCGAAACCGTCTCCCGCGGTCGCCATGATTCCCGAGAACGAAACGACTCCGGCGTGAGCGGCGAGAAAAAGCGAGAGCGTGGTGATGTCGGAATAGCCGACTACGGGTTTCGGTGTACGCCGAATGTCGTCGGCACATACCAGCCGGTCCAGAAGGCGAGCCGAACCATAACCCCCGCGAACACAGAGAATTAGATCGATTTCGGGGTCGAGCAGAAAGCGGTTGAGGTCGTCGGCGCGGTGCTGATCCAGTCCGGCGAGATAGGGGAAACCGGAAGCTTCGGCGTTGTCGGTGGCGTGTTCCCCGACAATAACCCGATAACCCCGTCCCGTTAATACCTGCACGGCGCGTTCAATGTCAGCGGCGGGTGAGGGACCGGCGGGCGATACCAATCCGATGGTTCCGCCGGGCAACAACGGTCGTGGCAACAATAAGGGACGGTGAGCGTGACTCATCGTCCCTTATATTCTCGTGGCGTACAGGCGATTCCTGTACAGCAACGGTGCTATATTTGCGCCGCCGGTGCGGTTGCATCGTCATACGCGCTGACACCGTACGGGCGGTCGCTGTTGATCGCGTTGTACTTCGCGTCGTTTATCTGCCGTTTGATGGTCCCGATAGGGTCGTTGGAGTTTTGAATCTCGTGCAGTTTCCCGCCGAACCGATCCCATGTTCCCTTGATGCCACCGGGTTGTTTGGATGCCCAGTACAAACCACCACCGACTAATGCTGCAAAAAGCAGGTTGCCACCATTTTTATTGTTCATTTTGTGTCTCCCGCGAACCGAATTTATGTGGTCCGCTAACCCATATCTACCCGAGGCTCTTGTGCGCTAAACCCCGTTGCGGTTACACTGTCCCCGATTCCATTTCCCGGAGATAGAACTATGTCAGACGCCCTTCTTACCGATCATTTGATACCGATGCCGCTTGCCGAATTGCCCGCCGGAGCGATTTTTGACTGCGACGGGACCCTCGTAGATACCATGCCACTCCACTTCATTGCCTGGCGCAAAACGCTCGACGACTTAGGACACACTACGATTTTCCCGGAAACGCAGTTTTATGAGTGGGGCGGAACTCCCGCGAAGGAGATCATGGAGCGGCTGAACGATATACACGGCTTGACGCTTCCGCCCCACGAGACCGCGACGGTGAAGGAAGAGATTTACCAGACGCTTATCTCGCAAGTGAGACCGATTGAATTTGTGATCGAGGAAGCGAAGCGGCTTTACAGGGCGGGGGTTCCGCTCGCGGTCGCGTCCGGGGGGCGGCGTGATGTCGTCATCGAGTCGCTGGAAGCGGTCGGTATTCGTGATCTGTTCGGTCCCGTGGTCGGCTCGGAAGACGTGACGTTCGGCAAGCCCGCGCCGGACGTTTTTTTGCGTGCCGCCGAACTGCTCGGCATCGCGCCGGAACGATGCGTCGTTTATGAGGACGCCCCCGCCGGACTGCTCGCCGCACATCGGGCAGGAATGAAAGCGGTGGATATTACCCGTTTCAAATGACGTGGACAAAACAAGCCGCGAGAAGTTGTGTTTATGGTAGCGGTTCGCGATCCGGGGGTACGAATGCCGTTCGAGCCACAGGCGAAAACAGCGTTTCGCGTTCGTAGTGGCGCAGAAGGGATTCGACCCCCGGCGCGAACAAGTCCGCATTCTCGCGTTCAAAATCCGCGAACGTCGGAATGCTGGCCCGCTTTAATCGGTCCGCAACGAGACACAGGAACCCGACAGTTATCGTTTCGTGGTAGCCGGACCGGTTTCGGTTCGCCTGATTATAAGTCTGTATCCGCTGGCGGACGGTAGGTAGAAGCGCACTTACGTCGGGACGTTCGCGCAGATACAGATACGCCATCCGCAAATGGGCGCGGTGTGTCCACTCTGAACGGGGGAGGGTGCAGGACTCGAACGCCTTTAAAAACGTCGCTTCATCGGTTTCCATACAAGACTATATCGGCAATTGCCGCCCTTACGGTAAACATACTCCGCAACCGGTCTCTCATCCGGCGTGTCGGAACGCTGGGAGGGAAAAAGATGAAGCGAAAGCACTTCGGTTTATTATTGGTGTGTCTATTCGGCGCGGCGGCGTTAGCCAGCATCCGTGCGGAGGGTGCCGAAAAGCGGGTAAAAGGCTCTGGCGTCGCGGAGACCGATCCACGCCCGGTTTCCGATGTCCGGCAGGTGTCCGTGCATGGCATCGGGACGCTTACCGTGGAAATCGGCACGACGGAAAGTCTCACGATAGAGGCGGACGACAATATTCTTCCTTACATCCAGGTAAAACAGAACGGCGCGGCATGGGAGATCGGACCGACACGCGACGCTTCCCTGGAACCGCAGACGCCGATCCATTACCGGCTGCGGGTGACACGACTCGACGCACTCACCCTTTCCGGTGCAACGAAAGCGGAATTGAAACCATTGCCGCATGTCGCGGAATTCGACCTCTCGCTTTCCGGGGCGACGTCCGCCCAGTTTGCCGAAATCGATGCCGATACTCTGAAAGTCAATGCAAGCGGGGCGAGCCGAGTCGAAATCAACGCGGGAAGCGTGAAGCAACAAACCATCCACCTGTCCGGCGCGAGCCGGTATCGCGCCTTCGCGTTACGGTCCGAAACGGCGTCCATTCATGGCAGTGGGACGAGCAATGTCGAAATCACGGCGACGCGGGAACTGAATGTCGACGCGTCCGGCGTTACGCAGGTGCATTATAAAGGGGCACCGCCGGTAGTGAAATCCGATACCAGCGGCGTTTCCTCGGTCAAGGCGGCGCGGTAGTGATTCGATAATAGTTCGGCGAAAATTGCGGCACCATGTTCGTTCGGGATGGGCGCAAGGTCGGCTCCGGCGCAAAGGTACAAGCCCGAATCTTCGCCCGTTGCGGATGGGGACAGGGGATCGCCAACGCTCGCCCCGTGACCGGCAAATGCGGTATGAAGGTCGGCGATCATGCCGTCGTGCGCGGTTACAATGGTCCGGAGTGTTTCGTTAAATCGTCGGACCCCGGCGGATAACAAAGTATCGTTGCCATCCATCGGATCGTAAAGGGAGGAGCAGAGGAGAATGGCACGGGGCGCGGTGAGGCGCAACGACGAAAGAAGTGCGTCGCCGTGCTCACGGAGATCCCGGCAGACGCCGTCCGCATCGCCGAACGCCAGCCGGGGAAGGTCACCCGCCCCCAGCGTCAGCGTGATCACCGACGGTATCACATCCATCTCCCGTAGGCGGGGTAATTGTACATATCGCACCGTCGCCGCAGTCGCGCCGTCTGTTGCCAGCGGTACCATCTTCCAAGACGGATCGAGCGTGACAAGCCGGTTGTAGAACTGGCTTGCCACGCCCGGATAACGGCCCGTGTTTCGACTTTGCGCGTCGCCGAGCGAAACATAATAGCGTCGGTCGTTTGCTATCGGTAGGATTCGCATAACGGTGCGCAGACCAACCGTTACTTCGCCCCGGCGTCGATTTTGCCTTTGAAATAGGCGATGGTCCGGGTCAGACCTTCTTCCAACGACACGACCGGCTCCCAACCCAGCCATGTCTTCGCTTTCGTAATGTCCGGCTTGCGTTGTTTCGGGTCGTCGGCAGTCGGGAGCGGCTCGTAGACGATCTCCGACGCCGAACCGGTGAGACGCTTGATCTCCTGTGCGAACTCCAGCATGGTGCGCTCGGTCGGGTTACCGCAGTTCATCGGTCCGGCGTGTTCGCTCATCGAAAGGCGGTAAATACCCTCCAGTAG
>JACMIS010000613.1 GCA_014381035.1 Armatimonadota bacterium | reverse complement strand
CGGTCTCACCCCCCTCAAACAAGGCAGCATCGCTGTTTTGCATTACTCCGGCGCAATCAAAGAGCAGGATTTCTCGCCATTGTGTGGCAATATAGGAGCAGAGTACTTATAAAATAGCAATGATTGTGTTGGAGACGATTTTTTCAACCCGTTTTCGTTTCTCACGACAGTGCGAGTGATTCGAAACCAGATAGGCTATATAATGTCTTTACTCATTTTTTCTATGCGATAGGTTTGTGATGAGATCATTACGCCGAATAGTAGTTCAGGTGCGTTCCATCTTTAGAAGTATATCGGCGCGAACGAACAATATGGCTAAATTCGATAGAATGTGCAGGAAATGGCAACGCTTTTGCTTCCTGTGACAGCGACACCCTCACCGAACTCGTTCAGCGCATTGCTAAAACAGTGGCGTGCCGAACGAGGGTTTTCGCTTGGCACGCTGGCAGTGCGAGCGGGATTGAGTAAATCCACGCTGTCGCGCTGGGAAGCCGGGCTGCGTCAGCCGAGTATGCCCGAACTGGAAGCGATCCTCGCCGCACTTACCGTCACTCCGTCCCAGCGACGGGACGCACTCGCCGGTATTCGCGCGCCGCGTGCGGTACAAACCCTTCGGGGAAGCAATAGTGGGGACACCATGCCCCCCATCGCCGGGGATCTGCTGAAAGCGTTACGACGCCGGAGCGGCAGGACGCTCGACGAAGCGGCGCGGGCTGTCGGTGTCGCCCATAGCACCCTGCTTCGTTGGGAGCGCGGCGAATCGCACCCGTCTACCGAACATTTACACGCGCTGTGTCACGCGCTCGGCGCGCATGCCTTAGAAGTCTCGGCTCTCACCGCAGGCGGAACCTGGCTCGGTCTGGAAGGCATCGGCGAAACACTCGCGGTAGCCAACCCGGCAGACCGCGTCGCACAACTCGCCCGACAATTGGATCGCATTTCGTACCATCGCAAGTGGAATGCGGAAACCAACGCGCTGCGTGATCTGGGCTTTTTAGCGTTGGAAGCCGCGCTCCACTCCTTAGCCCATCGGGGTTCCGCCGACAACACGGTTTTACACCTACTCTCGCACACCTATGCACGCCACTCCCAGTATCTTTCGGAGCACGCCCGCTGGCAGGAAGCGGCAGAAAGCGCGGCTCGCTCCCTGAAGACGATAACGCCGCTGTTCGCGGACGGCAAGGAACAGGCAAACCTGGCACGCACCGCCTGGCCCGTGGCGGCGATGATCGCGGTGCGGGCGGCGGTGGAGTTGAAAAAAACCGGCGCGGCGCGGCGAACGGCGGCACATCACGGGGCGCGCGCCCTGACGCGCTGGTTGGAGTATGCCCCCGGTCGCCCCGGCTATCACGGCTGGCTGCTGAGCGACATCGCGCAATACAAGGCATCGTGCGGCGACTTCGACGCGGCACTGGAGCGCGGGCGCGAAGCGTGCCGGTCGGTGGAAAGCGACCCGATCATCGTGGAGGACGAAATCGTCCTGCGGCGACGCGATCAGGCGGCACTCCTCACGCAGGCGGACCGTTCCGACGAGGCATTGGCACTGTTACAAACGGTGACGTACTGGCAAGGTCAGCCCATCCATCGGGCGAGCGAGGACCTGATATGGGCGGAAGCCCTGTGGAAAACGGGCGACAAAAACGAGGCGGAGCGACGCTTCCATTCCGCCCAGGCAACCGTGGAGCACAACAAACTCGACTCCCTGCGGACGCGCACCGGGAACCTTGCGCGGATCATAGGGGTGATGGACGGACGTTGAAACGTTCCGGAACGTTGAAACGTCCGACCATCACCCCGCCTTCTCGAACGATACGGTCTTGATCTGGGTGTAGAACTCTTGCGCCGCCTGTCCCTGCTCCCGGCTCCACGATGACGATCCTTTCATGCCGCCGAACGGTGCTTGCGGTTCCACGCCCGCCGTTTCGCCGTTCACGCGCACCAGTCCGGCGTCCATCTCGCGGGCGAAGCGTAGCGCGTTCCCGAGGTTGTTCGTAAACAGCGACGCCGACAGGCCGTATGCGACGCCGTTCGCGACCGCGAGTGCGGTGTCAAAGTCGGGGACGCGCAGGATGGTCAACACCGGACCGAACACTTCTTCCTGCGCAATCGGCGAATCGGGCGATACGCCGGAAATCACCGTCGGCAATACGTAGTGACCGCTGGCGAGTGTGGCGTCTTCGGGCGCGGTCCCACCGGAAAGAATCGTCGCGCCGCTCTCTTTCGCCGCCGCGACGAACGACAGCACCCGCGCTTTGGCGTCGCCGTTGATCACCGGTCCCAAATAACATGTCGCGTCCGTACCCGGTCCGATCTTCAAGCCTTTGACACGCTCGACGACCTTTGCCGTGAATTCGTCCGCGACCGATTCGACGACGATAGCCCGCGAGGTTGCGGTGCATTTCTCGCCCGCCGACTTCATCGCGCCCTGCACGACCAGTTCGACCGCCTGTGCCATGTCGGCATCCGCTAAAACAATCGCCGGGTTCTTGCCGCCCATTTCCAGTTGATACTTCGCGCCCCGCCCGACACAAACAGACGCGATCTGTTTGCCGGTCTTCGCGGAGCCGGTGAACGATATTCCGGCGACATCAGGATGCGCGACCAGTGCCTGCCCCGCTGTCGCGCCGCGTCCGTGGACGACGTTGAAAACGCCCGCCGGGAGTCCCGCCTCGGCGAACACTTCGGCGAGAAGGTGCGCGGTGACGGGTGACATTTCCGAGGGTTTGAGGACGACGGTGTTGCCGTAGACCAGTGCCGGCGCGGCTTTCCAGAGGGGGATGGCGACGGGGAAGTTCCACGGCGTGATCAGTCCGACGACGCCGAGCGGTGCACGCTCGGTAAACAAAAGCAGATTCGGGTTGACGGACGGGATCACGTCCCCGCCGACGCGCAATCCCTCGCCCGCATAGTAGCGCAGGAGCACGACGCCGCGCCCGGTCTCGCCCGCAGATTCGGCGAGCGATTTGCCTTCCTCACGGGTCAGTGCCGCCGCGACTTCGCTTTTACGCCGTTCCAGTATATCGGCGGCGCGGTACAAGAACTGGGCGCGGGCGTCGGGGGATAATTTGCGCCACGCAGGGGACGCGTTCTTTGCAGCGACAACCGCTCGTGCCACTTCGCTTTCGTCACT
>JACMIS010000612.1 GCA_014381035.1 Armatimonadota bacterium | reverse complement strand
TTGCTTATTTTTGAGAGGCAACAGAAGATCACTGGAGTTCTAATCGAACTCCAGCGAAATATCGAGGGCGGGCGCGGAGTGGGTCAGTGCGCCGACCGAGATCAGGTCCACACCAGTCTTCGCGATTGCCGCGACCGTGGAAAGATTGACACCGCCGGACGCCTCCGTCGTCGCACGTCCGCCGATGATCCGCACCGATTCGGTCAGCAGTTCGAGCGACATATTGTCCAGCAGAATGATGTCCGCTACGGCGTCTACCGCTTCGCGCACTTCGTCCAGCGTCTTGCATTCGACTTCGATCTTCATCGTGTGACCGGCTTCCGCTTTCGCCCGCGCCACGGTCGCCGCGACGCCGCCCCCCGCCGCCAGATGGTTATCCTTGATCAGAACGCAGTCATATAAGCCGAAGCGATGGTTGTAACCGCCACCGCAACGCACCGCGTACTTTTCCAGCAGACGCAGTCCCGGCGTCGTTTTGCGCGTGTCCACGATGCGGGCACCCGTTCCCTCGGTCAGCGCGACGAACCGCGCCGTCATCGTCGCAGTACCGCACATGCGTTGCAACACATTGAGCGCGACACGCTCGGCGGAAAGCATCCCACGTGCCGGTCCGGTAATGGTCGCGAGCGGTTGCCGGTCCGTGACCCGCTCCCCATCGCTCGCGTGTGGCTCCCAGACGATGTTATGGTCCACCATCGAGAACGTCCGGCAGGAAACCGCGAGACCGGCAAGAACGCCGTCCGCCTTCGCCAGCACAACCGCCCGCGCCATTCGGTCGGCGGGAATCGTAACGCTTGCGGTGATGTCGCCGGAGCCAATATCCTCGGCAAGCGCACGTTCTAAAATCGGTTCGTACTGAATCGGGAGCAGATGTTGCATGATCGAAATTGTACCCGAAAATCGCTCCGGCACCGCCCAGATGGCTCATGGAATGGCCCTGCGGCGGCGGAAATCGCGGAACAAACTCAGAAACATTGCTTCGGTGTCGACATATTCGTGGAAACCAAACCGCCGTGCTTTCGAACCGTCGGCGAACATGTCATAGTCCCAGGAGAACACGGCGTCGCCGAAACGCCACGATGAAACGTCCTTGTAGGGGTGCGGGTCAAGACCGTGTTTTTCTGTCATGGCGTTCCAGAGGGGTTCTTTGTCCGCCATCACGACATCGAGCGACATCGGCAACGGCGGTGCGACTTCCAGGTCGAAGAAGCGGGCTATCTTTGGCAACATGTCGCTCCATCGGAAAAGGTCGCCGTTGTTGATGTTGAACGCCTCGTTGGCACATCGCTCGTCCGTAGCCGCCCAAACCGTCGCCTTTGCCAGAAGCGACGCATCGGTCATTTCCAGCAATGTATTGTACGCCCCCGGTTTGCCCGGAAAACGCAGGGGAATACCCAACTCTTTTGACATCGCGGCGTAGACCGCGATCACCATCGCAAGGTTCATCGGGTTCCCCAGCGCGAAACCGCATACCACGGACGGGCGGATCGCCGACCAGGTCCATGCTTTACCCGCTTGCCGATTCTCCAGAAAATTCTGCTGATCAATATTGAACTCGGGTGGCATATGGTTCGCATCGGTCTCGCGTGCCGGTGTCTTGAACGGTCCCAGATGGGCACCATAGACTTTGTATCCCTGCATCAGACTGACATGTCGCAAACCCGTCGCGGTTCGCTCGATTGCCTCGACAACGTTGACGAGCATCGCCAGATTGGGCGGCACCAGTTCCGCCCAGGTTGGACGCTCCTGGTAAGCCGCATAAAAGATGTGCGTCACGTCGGTCAGATCGCGTAGCTTTGCGCCGCAATCGTCCGGATCGAGTAAATCAACCGAAAGATGCCGCACGCGCCCCGCAGACTCTCCGGCACGCCGCGACAGCCCGATGACACTCCAATCCGGAAGTGTCGCGAGGTGTTCGACGAGGTTTCGACCGATGACACCTTGTGCGCCGACAACCAGGGCCACTTTGTTCTGTGTATTCATTTCTTCTCCTGTGCATCGCACGTTTTACTGTGGCTTCAGTATCCCGGAGAAAGTGGTGTCAAATCTTCCCTATTCCTGCGCCTTTTTAGTCTGTTCCTGCGTTATGTCGTTTTCTTCGAAGCAAATACTGTGTTGGCTTCGCAGAGTACGGGCATAAGCGGCAGGAGTAGTACCGATCAGTCGTTTGAAATGGCGGTTGAGCAGGCTCTGACTCCCGAAACCGACCTGATAGGCGGCTTCGGTCGCGGTTGCTCTGCCCATCCGAAGCAATCGTTTCGCGGCTTCCACGCGGCGCATGACCACATACTGGTGTAATGTCGCTCCGGTCGCTGCTTTAAACTGCCGCGCCAGATGAAAAGGACTCACGGCGGCGACCTGCGACAAGCATTCCAATGTCAGGTCATGATCCAAATGTTCCTCGATGAACGCCTCCAAACGTTTCCGGGAGCGATCCGGCAAGGGGCGGGTCGCAGAGGTTTCCGAAACGGTTGCCGTTCCATACTGCCGAAGCAAGTGAGCCATCATCGCATTCCGTAATGACTCGACATACAATGTTCCCACACCCCTCCCGGTCGCGGGTTCCCGCAGTTCGGCAAGGAGCAGGTTCGCGACCTGTACAAGGGTTTCATCGTCGCTTAAAAAACAGGACTGGAGCGACGCCTCTGGCATTATTGCTTTGCTACCGAATGTATCCTGCGTCATGTGTAACAGGAAATCACGGTTTAGCCAGAAGTGAACGGCATGGCATGCCTCCCGCCAGATCCGCCTGTCGCTGTGCATTGCCGGAGTGATCGTTACTGCGTTTGCCGGATGTACTGCCTCGGAGGATCGCCCCGCCCGTTCCTGGTATAGATGTACGGGTTGCCCGAGATGGATCGTGATGAGATGATGCTCCAGTGGCGGGACAATACGCTCTCCTGATGTATAAGCGATCTCCTCCATTATAAATCCAGACCACGAAGCACGATGCAGAACATCTGCCGCATCAGGCTCGCGCCGAAAAACGGTCACTAAATCGGGCGGTAGCGATAGCCGTTGTTCTTCAAGTGTGTGTGGTGAGTACACTGCAAGCCTTCTGTATTTTCCGGACACCATACCTACGCATATGTAGCTGGACTTCGGGGAGTTCCATCGCGTGTTGCGAATCGAACGCTTTCGAGATAGTGTATATAATATGATAACTAACCTAGCAATCGGCGATGCCTATGGCGCGGCGTTCGAGTTCGCTCCCAACGATTTCGTCCGGCGCAATAACTGCGGCACCCGTTATCACCGTCATCCGACACAAAATATCGGCGTCGGATGCTACACCGACGATACACAGATGAGTCTTGCGATTGCCGAAACGATCATCGCCCGCGACGCATGGACGCCGCTACGCCTCGCCACCCGATTTGTCGAAGTGTACAAACGCGACCCACGCCCCGGTTATGCGAGAGAATTTCAAAAGTTTTTAGACGAGGTGCGCGACGGCGAAGAGTTTCTACGCCGTATCAATCCCAGGAGCGATAAAAGCGGAGCGGCAATGCGGGCGGGTCCCATCGGGATTTACGGGGACGTTTCCGAGGTCATTCAGCGAAGCACTCTTCAGTCGAAAATCACGCACGACACCCCGGACGGTATTGCGGCAGGAGTCGCCGCCGCACTGATGAGCCATTACTGCATATACGATGTCGGCAACAAGAAAGACCTGCCCGCGTTTTTGAACCGGTATGTTCCCGGCTATCAGTGGGAGAGACCATGGCGCGGCAAAGTCGGGTCGCAGGGTTGCGTCATCGTTCGCGCTGCCCTCACGGCGTTCACAGGATGCAATAGCATGACCGATTTGCTCCGAACCTGCGTCGCCTTTACCGGCGACACCGACACGGTGGCGACTGTCGCGCTTGCCACCGCCGCGCACTGCCGCGAATACCGGCAGGATTTATCCCGCACTCTCCACTACAAATTAGAAGCGTCGCGCTACGGACGCCATTACCTGGCGCAATTAGACTACGAACTATTAGCCCTGAAGAAACCAAACCGCCGAAGATGGTTCCTTTTTTGATCCCTGTATTCTTTGCCATGAAGCCACATTAGATCAAGAGCACAGCACATGACTAATACCGATTCGTGGGCATGAATCGCACAGTGCCTAACAACGGTGCGATTCATACCCA
>JACMIS010000611.1 GCA_014381035.1 Armatimonadota bacterium | reverse complement strand
CTTATCCGGAACCGGAGAATCCCCTGTCGTCGCAACAATTGGAAGCAGCATTGCGGGAGCGCGAAACCGCGGTGCGCGAGGTCGAACAGCGGAGACAGTTTCAGCGACGCCTGATCACCGAAGTGCTGGCAAATGTCACGGAGGGTCGCCTTCGTCTGTGCAGTCGGGAAAGCGATTTACCCACCTTGTTGCCTGCCGTCGGCGAAACGATCTTTCTGAGCACGCCACGAATGCTCGCCCCATTCCGGCGACATATCGAGGTAGTCGGAGCGATTCTCGGTCTGCCTGAGGGGCGGACGCAAGAACTGATGATCGCTGCCGGGGAAGCGGCGATGAACGGAATCGTACACGCGGGGGGCGGCATGGCAACGTTTCACGGGGTGCCGGGCGGCGCACAGATGCAAATATGCGTCGCCGATGCCGGGAGCGGTATCGCGGATGAAAATCTGCACCGGGCGACGCTGGAGCGCGGCTATACAACGGCGGGGAGCCTCGGGCTCGGATTTTCGCTCATGCACTCCGTCGCAGACCGGGTACATCTTTTCACCAGTCCCTCCGGCACCACCGTTGTTCTGGAGCAAGGGGCGGTGCCGAAGAGTGAGGAAGAAACCCGTTTCAGGTGATATCCCGGCAGGTTCGTGAGTTATTTTTGCGATGCGGGTTGCATCGTGGCTGTCCCGGCGCGCCCGAACCGATCCACGGCGAAAACGTTCACGGCGTCGGTTTGCGGCGGAAGAGAAACGACGGGCGCGTAGGATGCCGGAACCACCATCGTCTTCCATCCACCACTCGCGCCACCGGTTTTCGTGTGTGCCTGCACCACGTACTGCCACACGGATTGCGCAGTGTCCCCCGGTTGTGTCCAGCGCACGACGGCGGGGGCAAGGGGCGACTGCTCGGGGGTAAATGTAACGACCGGGGCGGATGGCGGGAGCGAACCGGCGGGCGCGAGCCACGCTAATTCCGGTGTGATTGTCGGCTCCGCATACACATCGCGGAGCAACGCTTGCGCAATGGAACCGGCACCATCCGGCAGGAGCGATTTCATGGAGAAATGTACCGTGCCGCTTGCCCCTGCGTACCCGCGTGTGGTTTTGACCTGGAATGCGATCTCGTCCCCCGCGTATTTGCTCGTATACAACCCCGGATAGATCGCGCGATTCTTTTTGTTTTCTGTGAGCCATGATTGCAGGAGCACCGGGAACGATTGCGGTGTCTGCTCGATCTGCCAGTACAGTTGCGGGGCGAGATAATCACACCAACCGTTGTTGAGCCACTTCACGGCGTCGGCGTAAATCTCTGCCTTCTGGTCAAAGCCCTTGATCTGCGCGGGCGAGCCCGGTTTCGCGATTCCGAATGGCGAGATGCCGACCTCCATCCACGGCTTGACCGCGTGGACACGTTCATACAATTCCTTGACGAATGCATCCACGGCTTCGCGCCGGAAATCGTCTACCGTCAGTTTGCCGCCCTTTTCCCGGTACGCCGCGTAAGTGTCGCTGTCCGGGAACGGAATCTTGTTTCCCGCCGCGTCCTTTTCCACATATGGGTAAAAGTAGTCGTCTATGTGAATGCCGTCTACGTCATATCGTGTCGCGACGTCTACCATGACTTTGAGCGAGTATTCGCGGGTCTGGGGCATCGCCGGGTCCAGCCATAACTGTTTGCCATAGGAGCGCACAATCGCCGGATTCGCCTTCGAAACATGCGTACCGCTCGCGACCGAGGTCGCGGTAGCCGAACGGGCGCGGTACGGATTGAACCACGCGTGCAGTTTCAGCCCGCGTTTATGCGCTTCCTCGGTCGCGAATTGAAGCGGATCGTAGTAAGGGTTGGGTGCCTTGCCGTCCTGCCCGGTCAGGAACTCCGACCACGGCTCGAACGGGGACGCGTACATCGCGTCGCACATGGGGCGCACCTGAAACACGATGGCGTTCAGGTTCAGGGTTTTGGCGCGGTCGAGCAACGCGATCAGTTCGGCTTTTTGTGCGTCGGTGGAAAGCCCCGGCTTGGAGGGCCAGTCAATGTTGGCGACGGTCGCGATCCAGACACCGCGAAACTCGCGCCGGACCGCCGGGGCGACCAGGGCGGGCGGCGGAGTAGGGACGGATGAAACTTGAAGCATCAGGCATTATAACAGTCCGCATCACCCTCCCGTCAATTCCAGCCGCCCCGAACGAATTCTCGCTACGGGACGCGTTGCCCACGAGCGGCGACCCACAGTTTGTACCAATCGGTACGCGACAGTTCGATAGATGCGGCTCCCGCGGCTTCACGGATGTGCTCGGGGTTGTTCGAGCCGACCAGTGGAATGATGCCCGCCGGATGCCGCAGAAGCCAGGCGAGTGAGAGCTGGGTCGGCGTCGCGCCGTCATACGCCGTGCTCATTTCGCGCAGTGCAGCAATAGTGCGCTCGATGCCCTCCTTGCGCGGATTATCGGCGGGCACCTCGCGCCGCCCGGAAAGCCACCCGCCACCGACCGGACTATAGGCGAGCGGCGTGATGTCGCGGTGCAGACACTGATCCAATACGCCGTCGCCACGTTCCCCACCGGAACCCGGTCCTCCCGCCGTTCCTTCATAGATCGGATCGAGTCGCAGGAGCGAGATGGAAATCTGGTTGGAAACTATCGGCGCGTTCAAATACTCCCGAAGCGCGGCGGTTTGTTGCGGGTAATAGTTGGAAATGCCGATCTGTCGTACCAGCCCCTGCGCGACCAGTTCGTCCAGCACTTTCGCTGTCTCTCGCGGATGACTGAGCGGGTCGGGACGGTGCATCTGATACAGGTCTACGTACTCGATACCCATCCGTTCCAGCGACCCCTGAATACTGGCACGGATATGTTCGGGGGAATGGTCGTAGTAGCCGGACCGAATACCGCACTTGGTGGCGATGACGATCTTTTCGCGACTGCCGGGCACCGCACGCAAGCAGTCTTTGAAGATGCTTTCGCAAGCACCGCCGCCATAAATATCGGCGTGGTCGAAAAACGTAATCCCCGCTTCCAGCGCGGACTCGAACGCGAGAATCGCGTTCCGACGGTGCTCCTCGCCGACTTCGGACGGGTTCCAGGTCCCGGCAAGTCCCATACAGCCCAACGCGATGCGGGACACGCGCACGTCGGTAGCACCTAATCTTTGTTCAGGAAGTGTGTTCATCATTAAAATTATCTACTACTCCGCCTGATTCGCTCTTTCCTGCTCCTTCGCATAACCTCTATACTTTTACTTCCTCTTTTTTTTGTCCTTCGCGGACGGCGCCAACTCGCGGAAACGCGTTTCCGCTGCCATCGTTGGATCGGTTTCACCTGCGGTGCTGTATCTACGTTAGGTGGCTCTGGTTCGGTCCTTTCCCGCGATTCCGTCGGTT